>JAYTNK010000227.1:0-6762 GCA_043748375.1 Cytophagales bacterium | reverse complement strand
TTCAGGTGTTGAATTTACGAATAGCCCCCAATGAAATTGGGGGAATGGTAGCAATTTTCACACATTTGAAAGCTCGAAAATTTTGATGCGTTTAATCTGCAATACGCGCTTAAAAATCTGTGACTTCTCTCTTTGAGTGTGAGTGTTATGCCGCTACCCAAAAAGAAAACTCCCTAAAATCTCAAGCTATGTTTAAAAAAATGCTTATTTTACTTATTTGGCTTGCCTACCCCTTTGCCATTTATGCACAAGTAGGGGGGCAGGCAAGTTTCACAGCTTTGCGTTTGCCTGTCGATGCACGAACTGTAGGCTTAGGTGGCACGAATATATCGGCACAACAACAAGATGTCAATCGTTTTATAGCCAATCCAGCCTTGCTGAACGACAGCGTGCAAGGACACGCAAGCGTGAGTTATATGCGGTGGCAGGCAAGTACTGACTTATTTCAGTTAAATTATGCCCCGCGTTTGCCCAAAGTAGGCTTAATAGGCATTGGATTGCAAGTATTAAATTATGGCAAAATGCCTCTTACGTTGCCAAATGGCATACAACAAGGGACATTTACCGCAAACGATATCACCATAGGCATAACCAAAAACTTCAAAAAGCGTTATTTTACTTATGGAGCCACTTTAAAATATGTGGGTTCGCAGATTGCTACTTATAATGCGGTAGGCGTAGCATTTGATGTAGGTGGTACATTCCAACACCCAAAGCATGATTTTTTGATTGCCCTCACAGTTAAAAATATCGGATTCACAGTCAATAATTATACAAACACGCGCTTAAACCTTCCGTTTGATATATTGTTAGGGACAACTATCAAGCCAAAATATATGCCTTTGCGCTTTTCTATTACACTTCAGCACTTATACCGATGGGATATTGTCTATCTTGACTCTTTAAAATCCAATCAATTAGATGCTAATGGCAATATAGTTCCATTGAAAAAAACGGCAGGCGATAAGTTTTTACGGCATCTCGTGTTAGGCAGTGAACTAATTTTAAGCAAGTCATTGCAAATATTAGTGGGTTACAATCACCTACAGGCACGCGAAATGCGTTTAGATGACGTAGGCGGGTTACGCGGTTTTTCATTTGGGCTTCGCTTTCAAACCGCGAAGTGGCAATGTAGCTTTGCACGCGGTTTGTATGCCGTAGGTTCAGGGCGAAATATGCTTACCATCAACGGAAATCTAAACAAAATGATTCGAAAAAAGAGTTTATAAGGTGTAAAATAAAAAATAATATCACATCTGTAATTTTATCTGCAATAGTGCAAATAAAAACACTAAAAAATATTAAAAATGCTTTGTAATAAAAAAATACCGCTAAAAATAAATTTTAAGTCGTAAAATAATTAAAATAAAACTATATATAAAATAAAGTTTTTTCATAACAATATATCTGCCAAAATATAAAGTTAGGTAAAATCAGTAAGCGGTTGTAATTTTGAATTTCGACCAACAAAATTGCCCTTCCTGATAGAAGATGAATTTGATAGCTAAAAAGTTGTAGCATTTGTCCTTGCCTACCGCTCACAAAACTAAAACTGTAGGTAGGCAAGGTCTTGCTTGTTCACCTCTGCTAAAAACTAAAATACGTACTTATCAAAAAATGCCTTGGCAATAAATTGGTTTGACTTACAGTGTTAGCATAGTCGTTCACAAAAACTTGCTGGAAGGTTTGGGTATTCGTGGTGTTTTTGAGGTAGAACTGCCACGTAAGCTTAGAAGTTGTATATCGACAAGAAATATCTGCAAAATAATAAGCATTCTTAGGCTGTTGAATGTCTTGTAAAAAATAGTCTTGCGACAAGATTAGAAACAATTTTTCTGTTGGTTTGATTACGATTTGCAAAGTATTTGACAGGCTTTTATTCATAAAACGCTCTCCATTTTCAGTTTTAGAAGCGGAAACATTGTAACGCACTACGTTTTCAAAATTTACTTTGATGTCAAAAGCTGTTTTGAAAAATAACTCATTACTCCAATTGGTTGATTGATTATTACGTAAGGTGAGGTTGCCTATCAAGTTTTTGTAATCACTAAGTGTATAATTGCTTCGCAGACGGAAAGTGCTTTTTAATGTGTGTATATATTTCTCTGTCATCATAGCAACTGTTTTACTTTGCGTACTTTCAGGCAAGAAAATAGAAACAGTACTTGTGCTATTGTTTTGAATATTGAGCCTGTTGAAATAATTGCCTTTGTTTTGGCTATACATACCCATCAGACTAAACTTGAAAAAACGCGATAAGTCGCCAATGCTATAACCAAGATTGAAAAATTGGTTTTGTTGTAGCCGAAGACTGATTTCATTTCCACTAATGCTTCTGTTTGACATATAGACAGGATTTTGCACAAAATGGTCTTCTGAAAAAGGGTTTTGTTTATAACCTGCAGAGGTTGAGATGCTTGAGGTCTTGCCTACCTTATAACGCACAGACAAGGCAGGTTCGAAGACAAAATTATAGGCTTCATAATTTTGAACACTTACAAAATCTTGTACAAATTGTTTGAGCGAAGTAATTTTTGCGGAAGGTTGAAGCGACCATTTATTTTTGAAAATCCACTTGTAACTTCCTATTAGGTAGGCTACATAGCGTTCATATTTCCCACGATTGGTAAATGAGGCTATATTTTGCCTTTCTTGAGGCGTATGTCCCCATAAATCTGTATTAAAATTACTTGCCTGATAAATGCCTACCAACGCAAGTTCGTATTTATTCTTATCTTTATCAGGTACATATACGTTTTCTTTTTCCTTCTTGCCTAAAAGTTGCGCTTTAGCTTCTATGTACTGCTTCTTAAAAATGCTTGTTTGATTATTGGAAAGGAATGTTTGTGGGGCATAAATGGCAGGCAAGAACCCATAATCTTGAGGCGTTTGATGCGAAATGTGCGTTGCCAAAAACTGCACCGCCATAGTGGGCAAAAATCTGTAGGTATAAGTCAGCACTTGCCTAAGTAGGTAAGCCTTGCTCGATAAATTGGTTTGGTAAGAAGTCGTATTGTTTTGTAAAACTGATGTATGGGTGTTTACACTTTCAAAGTCATAACTTCCATTATATTCCAAAAGCATTTTTTTAGAAAGGTTGTATTTTAAATCCAATTTACCAATATAACGGTTAGGAATTTTACGGATACTGTACTGGTCTGTGGTAATAAAGGCTTCGTTATTGAATGAAAAATCGTTTTGACTAAATTGTTCAGACGTAATTTTGTCGTGCAAATAAAGCAAGTTGAATTTGATAGTCAAACGCTTTATTTTCGTAATGGCATTATAGCTCGCAAAAACGGCGTTATTAAAGTTATTCCTGCGTGAATCTATGCCTATACTGAAGTAAGTATCAGGAATGTAGCGAGGCGCGAACATCGTGGGATTTCGCATCATATCCTCTTGCACATTATAGCCTGCATAATCATAAGGAGTTTTGTTGATGCCAACGTTGTTATGGCTCAAGGTTGCAAACGATTTGTAACGATTCGAAATGCCTAATAAACTGCCTGATATGTCTGTAGCACGTGCTATGTGGGCAGGCAAGAATAAACCTAATCCCACTTCTGCATTGCCTGAATATTTGGTAGGCAATTTTTTTAATACCAAATTCAAAGCAACCTTATCACCATTTTCTACACCTTTCAAGAGTGGATTATCTGAATAGTTTTCTAAAGCCTGTACTTGTTCCACCATATTTACGTCAATATTACGCGTACCAATGGCGTAATTATTATCAAATAAATCATCGCCATCGAGTCTTACCGTTTCGATAGGCTTTCCTTTATATTTGATAGCTCCTGTGCGGTCATTTACTTCTACATTGGGCAGCTTTTTGATAAGGTCTTCTATTTTTCGCTCTGTCCCATCGCGGTAAGCCTCTACTTTGAAAGAAGTAGTATCGCCATTCTGTACATATCGACTTGGTTCAGAAACTACCACCTCCTCTAAAGTGGTGGTTTCTATTTCTAATACAAAATCGTGCTGATAGGTTTGGGTGGGTTGAAAATCTGGTATGATAAAATACTCTTTTTTGTAGCCCATAGCGTTTACTTCCAATACTAATTGCACGTATTTTTGTTTGGGTTGAATGTTATAAATGCCTTTGTTGGCAAACGCAAATTCTTTGATTTGAAAGGCACTGACAGAATCTTTCAAAAGCACTTGCGCATTTTCAATTTTCTCGCCTGCCATATTTTCCACTTTGCCGCTGATAGTTTGCGCAAAAAGCGAAGGCATACAAAAGACAAAAAAGACACTTAATCGTACAGATAATTTGAACATATAGCTTTTTTGAAAAATAAAAAAGGCGCAGTAGTAAATGCGCCTTGCAATACAAATAATTTTACAACTTAATCGCCTATGTTTACGCCCTCTCCATTTAACTGTGGATGGATTATTTCTTTAGATGCTACTTGCAATTTAGCTTTTGCACCTTGTGTGATGCCTTTTGACCGCATTGCATGAACAAGTTTTTCAACGCTAGAGTGATACTTTTCTACATACGTATTCCAATCTAAATAGGTGTTTTTAGAAATATCAGGTATCTTATAACTTCCTTTGTAGGCAAGGTTGAGTTTGATAGCTCGCCATTCCACAAATCCGTCTGTGGACTTTGCCTCCAATATCAGACCAGGCAAGCCTCCCAATTTCCAAGGGCCATCTGAAATAGGTATGGAAGGGGCATAAAATACTTTATATTCTCTACCTCTAAACGTAGTTTTGGCAGACATACATTTACGTTTTAGGATAGTTGCCGTATCAGGAATTAGCACCCATTTGAAATTATGCAAGGAGTCTTTTACATAAAAATTTGAATTTCCCATGAATGTTTCTCTACAATAGGTAAAGCCATTTCTTTTATGCTTTAAGTAAGGAGCCACTATCAAAGTAGCTTCGTCACTATGCCCTATCATGGCAGTAACAGAATCTGTTACCCAAACATCAAAATGGTTCAAATTATTCATTTGCTTCTCTTCGTATTCTACCAAGATGGATTGGGCTACGCCTTTCGAAAAAAGCGAGGCAAATAAAAATAGGCATAAGATTATTTTTTTCATATATATAATTTACACAAAAAGATATGCTAATCAATCTCTACTTCTAGACCATTTATTTGCAGTTCTGGGTAAAATATTTCCACAGAGCTTATCTTATATTTTATTTTAACACCTTTAAAGGTGTTATTAGTGCGCATTTGGTGTATTTTTTTCTCAAGGTCTTTTTTGTAGGCTTCAGTGTATGCCTTCCAATCTAAATAAGTATATTTAGAGGTGTTTTGACAATTGTAAGTCCCTTTGTAGGCAAGATCGAGCTTTGTAGCACGCCATGACGTGAAACCATCTACAGTTTTGGCTTCAAGGATTAGCCCTGGCAAACCACCTAATTTCCAAGGGCCATCTGAAACAGGTATTGTGGGTGCGTAAAATACTTTATATTCCCTACCTCTGAAAGTAGTTTTGGCTGATAAACATTTTTGTTTCAAAATGGTAGCTGTATCAGACAATAACATCCACTTAAAATTGTGTAGCGAATCTTTCACATAATAATTTACTCCTTCAACCGAAGATGATTCTACACGATACGAAAAACCTTTCTTTTTATGCTTTAGATAAGGAACTTCGTTCAAATGCACTCTTTCATTGTTATCATTAGCTATCATAGTACTAACCGAATCAGTTATCCAAACATCAAAATGATTGATAATATTATGTTCAGCTTGTATTTCTTCATACTCCACCAAAATAGACTGTGCTACGCTTGTTAAAAAGGCAAGAAAAAAGAAAGAAAGTGTTAGTAGGTGTTTCATACTTAATAATTTGACGTGGAAAGAAAAGAAGAAAAACAACTTTACAAATTTTTTACTCTCCTACTATATCTATGCCTTCCAACTGTACAGGGTGAAAAACCTCTATAGCTGGTATTTTATACTTAAGTTTAGTGCCTGCTGAAAGTGCCTCTTTGTTAGAGCGTAAACTATGGATAAATTTATCCAATTGTTCTTTATATTGTGCTATATACGTATTCCAATCTATGTAGGTATGCGTCGAAACGTCTATGTATTTAAAACTTCCTTTGTAGGCAAGGTCAAGCTTGATAGCCCGCCATATTACGTATCCATCTGTAGATTTTGCCTCCAATATCAGACCAGGCAAGCCCCCAAATTTCCAAGGTCCATCTGAAATAGGTATTTTAGGCGTATAAAAGGCAAGGTATGTTCTACCTCTGAAAAAAGTTTTGGCAGACATACATTTATGTCTTAAAATAGTTGCGGTATCGGCAGTTAGAATCCACCTAAAATTATGTAAAGAGTCTTTTACGTAAAATGCTTTGCGTTGAGCCATCTCTGTACAATATAAAAAACCTTCCTTTTTCTTTTTTACAAAAGAAGTTTCTTTCAAATTCCCAGCTTTGCCTAGATTAGTTGTGATAGAGTCTGTAATCCAAACATCAGGATAATTTACTACATTGCCTTCTGATACTTTTTGCTCATACTCCACCAAAATAGACTGTGCTACGCATGTTAAAAAAGCAAGAAAAAAGAAAGAAAATGTTAGTAGGCGTTTCATACTTAATAATTTGACGTGCAAAGTAATAAAATAAAATAAAATCACCAAATTTAAATTAAAAAAAATAGAAATTTATTAAGTGTTTTTAATAAATTGCTGATAATCAATTGTTTATTCTTATCTTTTGTAGCTTCTTCGAAAGTTGTTATGGAAGTGTATCGAGAATTAGCCATGCTGTAAGCATCCGTTTGTT
>JAYTNK010000226.1:0-6127 GCA_043748375.1 Cytophagales bacterium | reverse complement strand
TTCAGGTGTTGAATTTACGAATAGCCCCCAATGAAATTGGGGGAATGGTAGCAATTTTCACACATTTGAAAGCTCGAAAATTTTGATGCGTTTAATCTGGACAAAAACCTACTGCGGTTTGTTATTTAGTCTTTTTTACAACTGCCTTGAAAACGCTAAAAACACCTTTAATTTTATTTGTTTCTTAGAAAGTTATTATGGACTTTGCTCGCTTTCCGTATAAATTTTAGAAGAGTCATTTATTTTAATGCAGTGTTAGTTTTTGATAATCGATGCGAGAGTTATGGCGTAAATCGCGTGGGATTTTTTTCAGAAAGCGAATTTCAGCTATCGGTATAGGCAAGTTCATAATTTTCGTCTTAGCAGTTTCTTTATATTTAAGGTGTGTTAGCTGTATAAAGGCTATAATTTGCGTGTCTATTTGCAAAATAGTGCCAATTTCTATGCCTGTTATTTGTTGGAAAGCCTCTTCATACATAAACGGGAAATACACCTTGCCTGCCTGCGTTATGAGCGTATGACACCTACCCGTGAGGTATAGTTGCGGTTCTTCGTTGGGGGAAGGCGAAACAAGGTAACCACTATCGCCCGTCCTATGCCAACACACGCCATCTATAAAAATTTTATTGCGCAATAAGGCTTCTTCATGATTGAAATAGGCGGTTAAAACATGCTTGCCTGCCACAATAATCTCGCCTACCGCGCCTGTCGGCATCTCAAGAGCTTCTAAATCTTGCGCATTGTTGAGCGTTATGGGGGCATCTATGATTTGAATAATTTTAACGGTTGCCGAAGGGGAGATTTTGCCTACCCCTAAACCTTGCCCTGCTATAGGAGCAGGGGCAGGCAAGAAGGGTATTATTAAGCCACTGATGGGTTCAGCTTCAGTAGAGCCATATACAATCTCGATATGTGTGGTAGGCAAGGCACGCCTATAGAGCTGTGCTTCAGAAGGAAAAACGGGTGCGCCTCCCGTAAAAACATGACGCAAAGTAGTGGCAGTAAGATTGTTGTCAAGCAAATAATGGGCTAACGCCTTGACCACAAACGGCGAGGAAATCATACGGTTTACGTTATGCGCCTTGATTTGCGCCAGCAGTTTAGCAGGTTTAAGCGTATTAGGTTTACTTGCTTTGAAGTCGGCAATTACTGAAGGTGTGCCTGTTGCCAAGTTTATAAGCAAAACGATAGGCAAAACAGGCATATCAATATCGTCTTCTTGTGGCTGTAGTTTTTGAATGAGCGCGTTGAATTGCGCCAGCAAAAAACCATGAGTGCGTTGCGCGGCTTTGGGCGTGCCTGTGCTGCCTGTAGTAAAAGTAAGCAGTGCTGTATCGCTTTCGGTAGTGGTAGGCAAGTTGTTTTGGTAAGGCATAGTGCGGTACGAAACCCCTAACTTAATAGGGATTTTCCGTAAATCTGCTGAAAAATAAGCCAATACTTTTACTTTCCAAACGCCTACAAATGCCTTGCATTGTGCGACTTGGCAACACAACTCCATACGTTTCCAGCTTACCCACTCGTCCAAAAAAACAGCGACCGCTCCCATTTTGAAAAGAGCCAGCACAGTGCGGTACAAATCGATAGACATAGGCACAAATACCAATACGCGGTCGCCCTTGCCTATCCCTTTGTGCAAAAAATATTGCGCGGTCGCCTCTACTTGCGCTTGCAATTCGGCAAAGGTTACTTCTGCCCCATTCTTGTCAATAATAGCCGTTTTGTGTGGATATTTTTGGCTTGCCTGCCAAAACAAGTCCGTTATATTAAAGTTAGCCTGCATACGCTACGATTTGAATATGCCCAAAATGATGGGCGCAATGCCAAGCATACAACGCTGCAACTTCCGAAAGTTTGAACGTGTGTTTGCTTTCGGGGTGAACGTAAGTGCGCTCAAAATCTTGTGCTGTCAAACTGTTCAATAAACTTGCCCAACGGATATGAAGTGCTTGCAAAAGTTGTAACGGAATATTTATGGGTGTATTTTGATAATCAGGCAGTGTTGCCCATTTATCTTCTAAGTAAGGTTTTATAGTAGGATTATCCTCTGTCAGGGCGAGTTTGAAGCGTATGCAGGCGTTCATGTGGCTGTCTGCCAAATGATGTGCGACTTGGATAGGATTCCAACCACCTTCGCGGTAGGGCGTTTTTAGTTGGGCTTCGCCCAATGTATCTACCAATGCTTGAAGCTTATGAGGAAACTCTTCGATATGTTTAATGTTTGCTTTTGTTTCAGCAAAGGTATAGGTTTTGCCGTATTCGAACTTGCCTATGGGGTATTGTAGATTTTCCATGTTGGGTGTGTATGCCTATTTGTCTTGTTTCAAAATGGTATGTCCCATTTTATCGCGTTTGGTTTCCAAATATTTTTCGTTATGCGGGTTAGAGGGCATTTCCAACGCCACGCTTTCCGTAACCTCCAAGCCGTAACCGATTAAGCCAGCACGTTTTTTAGGGTTATTCGAGATGAGTTTCATTTTGCTGATGCCGAGGTCACGAAGGATTTGCGCACCTACGCCATAGTCCCTTTCGTCCATTTTGAAGCCGAGTTGTATATTGGCTTGTACGGTATCGAGTCCTTGCTCTTGCAATTTGTAGGCTTTGAGTTTATTCAATAGCCCAATTCCTCGTCCTTCCTGATTGATATACAGAATAATTCCTTTTCCTTCTGCTTCTACGATTTGCATGGCTTTGTGTAATTGTCCACCGCAATCGCAACGGCAAGAGCCAAAAATATCACCCGTAACACATGATGAGTGAACCCGTACCAAAACAGCCTCGTCTTCTTCCCAATGCCCCTTTATAAGAGCGAGGTGCAAGTCGCCTGTATTGATTTGTCGGTAGGCAAGGAGTTCAAAATCGCCCCATTGCGTAGGCATATCCACGCCTATTTCGCGGTGAATAAGTGATTCTGTGCGTAATCGATAGGCGATTAAATCCTCAATCGAGATAAGTTTGAGGTTGAATTTTTCAGCCACTATTTTTAGTTCGGGTAATCGTGCCATTGAGCCGTCATCATTTAAGACTTCTATCAGCACCCCTGCAGGATACAGCCCTGCCAACCGCGCCAAATCTACAGAGGCTTCGGTATGTCCTGTACGCCTCAATACGCCACCTTCGCGGGCTTTGAGGGGAAAAATATGACCTGGTCGCCCCAATTCATCGGGTTTTGTTTCAGTGTTTACGAGAGCTTTGATAGTCTTAGCGCGGTCTTGAGCAGAGATACCTGTAGTGCAACCATGCCCCAATAAATCGACAGAAACTGTAAACGGAGTGCTGTGTGTGGCGGTATTGTTGCCCACCATAAGGTCGAGGTTTAGCTCAGCACAACGCTCTTCGGTTAAGCCTATGCACATCAAACCACGCGCTTCGCGTATCATGAAGTTGGCAAGTTCGGGGGTAATATGTGCGGCGGCACAAATCATGTCGCCTTCGTTTTCACGGTCTTCATCATCTACCACAATGACTACTTCGCCACGTTGAATAGCGGCTATCGCGTCTTCAATGCTATCTAATTTTATTTTATCCATTAGTGCTTTTATTTTTTGAATTAATATTTTATAGGGCAAATTTATTTTGAATAGACTTCTTGCGAAAGTGTTTTTTAGAAGCCTCACACCCTGCCCTCTCTCCATTTTGAGAGAGGGAAAAGGTACTTTCGCAGGAAGTCTAATTACTTTTAGCCGAGTTCCCATCGAATCGCGCCATTATCTGCAAAAATATGTACTGTACGATATGCTTCCGAATACGCTTGAAAACAAGCCTCTTCAAGGTATTCGACTACATAACTTTTCAGCCCTCTTGCACCAGTTTCGCGGGCTATTGCCTTTTCTACAATGAGTTGATATACAGCATCTTCTACCACAAGCGTAATGCCATCGAGGGCAAGTTCGTGTTTGTATTTGGCAAGCGTACTTGTATCTAATATTCGCCTCAAATCTTCTGCATTTAAGGGGTTAAAAGGAATAATTCTTGAAAAACGCCCCATGAGTTCAGGCATAATGCCATACGCCTCAAAGTTCACCGCTTTTTCGACCTCTTCTGTGGATAAACCAACAGCTATACCTGTAGGCAAGGCGGTAAGTGTTTCTTTGCCAAATCCAATCTTTGCCTCCCTTGCGTTCAGCACTTGCCTGAAGCCTGAAAATGCTCCACACGCCACGAAACTTATATTTTCAGTGTTAATGCTGGCTGTTCCCGCATAACTCGAATGGGTAATTTCGCGCGGGACATCGGCTATGGTGCTTTCCAACATTTTTAATAACTCACGCTGAACACCTGCACCTGTAACGTCTTTGGTAGTGCCTGCACCTGCAAAAACGGCATTATTCTTTCCTGAAGCGATTTTATCAAACTCATCTATACACACCAACCCGATAGAAGCAAGCTCTACATCATCGTCTGCAGCGTGCACCAACCGCGTGAGAATGGTATTGACATCTTGCCCTACATGGCCTGTTTCCGAAAAATTAGTAATATCTACCACCACTGCAGGGATAGAGAGTATCTTTTGAAACAAAAGTTCTATCAGATATGTTTTACCACAGCCTGTTGGTCCAATAAATAAATAATTCTCTTTGGTAGGCAAGGCTTCTCGTTGCACGTGGTCTAAGTACAGTTTACGCAAGCGATTTACGTGGCGAAATGCCATGAGGCAGAGGGCGCGTTTGGCATGGTCTTGCCCAATATAACCATATTTAGAAACCTCGTCAAACAAAGTTTGAGGCGTATGTTGAAATTGATAAAGCAGTTCGTGAAGCATAAAACAAGTGCTTTTGTTTTTTTTTCAAAATTACAATAAAAAAACGAAAATAGACAAAGCATTTAATTGTTTAACTTATATTGGGGTTGTTTAGTTGAACTGTATCTGTTGTTAAAAAACGTCTTTTGGGTTGTAATTTCGTTAGATTTTTCGTTGTAGCGACCTGCTGAGACTACAAAATCCACCTCATTTCACGCCAAAACACGCATTTTTTACTACCGAAAAATCCAACTAAACAACCCCGTTTACAAGCTCATGTAGTAGCCGTAAAACTATCAGCTTACTCGATGGTGTTGCAACAGTAAGCCGATGCTCACGATTCGATGGGACGTAGCAAAAAGCTACAACTAAAAAGAGTGTGCTTCTGCAATCTACATGGCGATTTTGTAAATCATTGAAAATAAACAAGTTATGCTATATCGTTTTACGGATATTTGTAGTTTTTGTGGGGTAAATTTTATAGTAAATAATTCTGCTGGATAGTTTGTATGGTTACTATTTTCCTTGCCTACCCTCGAATGGTTAGCGATAATCAAATTTCAGAAAGCCAGAAAGAATAAAGGCGTATTTGCCAAATACAGAAGCTCTTTTTTAGGGGTATGCAAGCGTTTTAGATTATCAAAATAAGCGTAAAAAAGCAGCACCTTCTCAAGTGCTGCTTTTCGCTTTAGTGCTTTATGCTAAGTATTATTTAGGACGGCGATTATTAGCGCGGTCGCGTACATTTTCTTTTTTGTCGCGTACATTTTCTTTACGGTCGCGCACATCTTCTTTTTTATCGCGTACATCTTCTTTTTTGTCGCGCACGTCTTCGCGTGCATCTTTGCGGTCTTCTATTCTATCCTTACGCCCGTTGTCGGTTTTGGCATCACGAATATCTTCTTTGGCATCACGAATGTCTTCGCGCTGATCCTTACGATCTTCTTTGCGGTCGCGTACATTTTCTTTGCGGTCACGCACATTTTCTTTGCGGTCTTTTACGTCCTCCTTGCGATCCGCAGGCGTTTTCTGAGCGAAAGCAGTGAAGCCAAACAAAGTGAAGGCAATTGCCATCATTACATTTTTCAAATTTGGGTTTTTCAATGAAATTTTCATATAAAATTGATTTTAAATTCTGATTACTTTGACCAATAAGATAATTGAAGGTTTAAAAGGTATATTTTTTTTTCTTCTTTTGTATATCTTAGCAGCAAATATAAACCTTAGAGTCAAAATGAATAAGAAGGTTTAAAAGGTCTTTTTAAACCTGGTTAGAAAGTTATAGTGGAAGCTACCAAAATATATGAGCAGTCATGCTGTAAAAATCTGTTTTTCAGGCTTTTGCGGGGTGCTAAAGTGTATAACAGACGCTTACAGCGTGGCTAT
>JAYTNK010000225.1:0-5083 GCA_043748375.1 Cytophagales bacterium | reverse complement strand
AAGGTACTGTTTGTTGTAGGTTTTATTCACCTCTTTCACAAGGTCATTGAAATCTTGAAAAGAACGCTTATTGCCTTTGTCATCAATAAGAAAGGATTTTATCTGTGTATATTCTTCGTAAGTCTTTGCCCCTGAAAAGATAAACACGTTTTCACGCAAAGCCTGCAAATAGGCATCTGTATAGCCTTTTAGTTTCATACTACTTACTAATCCCGACCAGATAGCCTCATAATTTAAGGTTATTATGTCCTTGTTTAAGGCTTCGCCACCGCCTTCATAAACGGACTTTGCCCATTCGTTCATAGCTTCTTCGAACAATTCAAAGAAGTCTTCTACAACGCCATTCAGCGCGTCAGGCATCTTTTCGCTGTAAAGGTTATTTGCTTGAGTAGGGGGAGTAGGCAAGGCTTTTTTAGGTTCAGCTATTTGTGGCAATGCTTTTTTTTTTACAGGAACTTCAAAGTTAGCTTCTATCCATTCGGGGGCTATTTCATAATTCTCAAGCAAGAGGCGAAGCATATCAGGGGCAAGTGTCTTTTTCTTTCTTGTCTGCTCCACCATGTGCCTATGCAAATACATAAACCTGCAACCTTCAAAGGGCATTCCGAACTTCGCCATGCGTGGGAAGAGTTCGTCATTCACTAAATTTTCAATGAACTCCATATCCTTTTCTTTGCGTTCTTCGGACGGGCTTTTTTCGCTTTGGTCCTTGTTGATGTAGGCTTGCGATCCTTTGTCGTCGTCAGTACCTTTTACGTGTCCGAGAAACAGCTTGCTTATTTCGCTGTTTGCCCTTTCGCTCATAGTTTCAAAGTTATCGCTTGCGCCACCGATAGCGGCGGCATACTGCGCTATGATTTCCTCATCAAGTCCGATAACCCCCATTTTTTGCTTGCCGAGTTTTTTGAGGGTTTCGAGTAGGTCATCTTTCTCTTCATCAGCACCGTTGCTTTTTGCGATAAGCATGGGAATGCCGAACTCCTCATTAAACGTAGCATGAGAGCCATTAGAACTTCTTTTGTAGATAGTCCAGAAGATAGCTTTGTTCAATAATCCAATCCCATATCCAGCATCTGCATAGATGTAAAAGTCGCTTACAGGAGGCGCGTCATATCGGATACCCGTTTCATTGTAGTATTTGATAAGCACTTCGCTTTTTTCTGGCAAAATATTCCGCCTATCCACTTGCTTAGTAGGGTCCATATCGCCATTGTTTTTAGGGTTCAACTCTATGAGTGTGAACCCATACGCGATAGCATCTAAGGCAAGACCGACAAAATCAGTGAACCATTTTTTCTTGAGCAATTTACTCAACTCCTCGTCTATCTCGCCTGCTTTGTTGAATACAATGAACGGCTCGCCTGCCACTTTCATTTTGCGGTTTTCTACCACAGCTGAAAGGTGATTGTCGATCAATGCCATTTCATAAATATTCAATAAGCGATACCTGCGAGGGCGGAAGGTATTGTCTGCCTCTTGCCACGCATTTATCCAATCTTGAATCGTGATGCGTGCTTTGCTAAAAGCGAGGTAGTCGGTTTTTATCGAGAAGAGTTGCGTATTTTGCATAACATTTAAAATTAATTCGACTGTTTTTTGAGATTGATATAAGCATTAAGACGAGCACTGTCAATCTTGCCTACAATGATGTAAGAGTGTGCTTCAGTTTCATTAAATTCTGTAGTAATACCGAAATAATCTTCTTTTATTTCTTTGATACCATACCAATGAAGTATCTGACCTTTTTCATTAACTTCAGTTTTAGCATATGAAACCATATACACCACATGACAATTATCACCAGATTGTATTATTACATCACCTGCTTCGAAAATTTGAACAGAAAAATTAGTTGAGCTTCCTTCTGTGCAAACTAATTTCAAAAAATCACTAGTAGAACCGCCACAATTAGTAGCAATATTTTCAATAAAATGGCTAATCATATAATTTATAAATTGTTTAAAAATCAAAGTTTTGTTTTTCACTTGCAGAGGTAAGGAAAGTAGTTTTTTTAGGCGCGTTGTTTTCATCCAGCAGACGAGGCAAGTTCGGGCTGATTTTACCATCACGTACGTCTTTGAGCCAGCGCATAGCCTCATCATAGCGGTCTATGCGCAGTTGTGGCACCATATTAGACTGTATCCTCGCGTGCAATTCATAAATCGCAATATCCATCATATAGCGCACAAGCGTTTTATGGCGTGCCGAGCCTGTGGTAGCAAAGATGATAGCCACGTCATATTTTGCTCGCAGGTAGTCTTCCATGATGCTTTGCGCTACGAGTTCCGCTTTGATGCGGTTGCTGTCGTTGCCCTGCAATATTTGCGTGAGGATAGCAGGTTGTATAATCTCCTCATAGTCTGTAATATCAAGAAACATAGCTTACCAGTTTGTTAAGGCTCTGCGAGCGTTTTCGAGTTCATTTGTAGCCGCAAGTATTCTTTCGCTTGCCACTTGTAGCATATTGCGGATATAAGCATCTTTCAATGCCGCTTCAAATTTATAGGCATCATCAAACAATGTCCATAAATCCGTAATATCTCTTTCGTTGCGCGTAACTTTCGTAATCGTTACCACCATAGCTGAAGCCGTAGTACCTTCAATCGTGCCTTCTATTTGAAATACCTTGTCGCCGAGCTGAAGAGTAGCCGATATTTGTTGTGCATTCGTTGTAGCCATATTTTTTTAGAATTTATTGTAGTCTTCGATTCGTTGTGCGGTTTCTAATTTACTGCTTCCTTTGCCCCTCATAAGCCTATACTCTTTTTCAAAGGCGGATACAAAGAAATAGCGTTTCGCGTCTGTGCAGTGTCCGTATGGTTCATACATGATGCCTGTGTTCGAGTCCCTTACGCGTACCTTTTCCATAGTGCCGTCCGATGCCTCCTTTGTATATTTTAAGTCATCTAACGTTTTCGTACACTTCTCATCTATCAAAAGCGAAATGCCTGCATATTCTACAGACAATATCAAATCTAAGAAGTCGCGCGAAGTAGAAACTGAGGGCGCGCCTTTTTGTACTTTATTTACTGTTTTGAAAGATAGTGTTTTGAAAATAATATCAAAATCGCTTGCCTTTTCTTTTGTAGTAGTGCCTTTATTCTTTGACTGCCCACTGGGGTCGCCATAGATGAATACTTTAGCTATTTGCCCTGCGAAGTGTTTATTCAAGAACTCGCATAGCGCAGGCGTACTGTTATGAGGCGATTCAAGACAAAAATTGCCTATCTGCCTTACCGCCTTGCCTGTTATCTGGTAGGCAAGGCAAGTGATGTACGGCACAGAGTTAAAATCAAATGAAAGATGCAAGACTTCTTCTTTATTGTAGGTATGCGCCACCTTGCCTACGTGCTTTTCGCTACTGAAGAACTTGACAAACTCGCCTCCCGTTTTTGCAAAAGGGTCACCGAATATGAGCATACCTTTCCTGTCGGCAGGAATATTCGCATCCTGATTATCTATGTACGTAGCAGGCAAGTTCTTCTTATTCAAGTGTACGGATCCGATAACCGCTAACTGATTGCTGGCAGTTTCCTTTTTGAAAAACTGTGGCGGATAGTAAATCTTGCTTCGTATCTCTGCCTCATGGTCATCAAGATTGAATTTCTTATTGAGCCATGGCACTTTCGCAGGCGAGGTAAAGACATAGAGCGGTAGGAAAGGTTTGTTCTCAGTATCTGTTTCCGAAGTAGGCGAGTTTGTAAGATTGTCATCTTCTACATACATACCCGATTGCCGAAGCCTACCGAACAATACTTCATTCAACGCATCTTCTCGCGTGTCTTTCGTTTCATCAAGAATCATCCACGCTACTTCCATACCATCGAGGGACTTGTAATTATCAAGCGAACCCGTATAAACTACAGTCCCCCACGAGAAGGAAATGATGCCGTCATACTTATCAAAGTTATGCCCTTCCGTATCAAAGTGTTGCGGGGGCTTCTTGCCTACTACATAATCGCCCCTGCCTGTCTTTTCGTCATATTCCACCAGATTGCAATATTGCTTCCACACTTCCCTGATGCGGTACATAGTGCTTCGCGTAAGTTGCCCGTAGGTATTCGCGGCTATCAGTCCACGCACTTTCGGAAACTGCGAAATGAAACGCCCCGTTAATACACCTGCCACAAGCGTTTTGCCACAACCTTGCCCACCCATGAACAAATTCACCTGCTGGGTACTTTTGTAAATGGCAAATTGTGGTTTGCTGAGTATTAGCTCTTTTATGAGTTGCGCGCTATTCGCTTGAGTCGATCCCATCCTCGTCCTCTTTTACCACAAGCACAAACGGGGCAGTCTGTATCGGCTTGCCTCCGCTTGTGATGTCTAATGTTTTGCCGTAGCCACGTTCTTGTGCCTTTGCTTGTAAGAACTGTAAAGCGAGTTTGCCGTCAGGCGATTGATGCTTCTTTATTTTCTTTGTCCGAAGCACTTTGCCTTTGTCGTCAAACTCGGTTACTTCTTCTGTGTAAGTAAAGCCTTCAATCGCTTTCTGAATAATCGTTTCGGCAATATCCTTGTTCGTTTCAAGAGCATCGCTTACGCTTTGCGCAAAAGCAGAGTCACCGTTAATCCACTCATAATAGGTAGAACGGACTATACCAGAATTTGTACAAGCAATAGAAATATTGCCCCTCGAAAGCGCAAACTGCTCAAGGAACTTCTTTTTATTTGCTTCTACTCTTTCCTCTAAATTCATATTGATATTGTCCGATTGTGTACGATTTTAGCTTATTTTCTTAGACATTTTCACTATCATTTTGAAATAGTAATAAATAGCGCGTTGTTTTTTCGATTCGTCTTCGTCGGGACTAATGGACGAGGTAGCCGCTTGCATTTCGCTTTCTTTGATGTCCAGCATTTCGTCCAGATATTCTAAGATACGTTCCGCTTTGTCTTTTTTGTTTTCCTCTAATACTTCAAAAGAAGTAACTTTAGGCACTTCGTTGTTTTCCATTTGTTGTAGATTGATTTTGATGGAATAATAATTTTCTTTTTCAGCTCTCTGAGCCTGATTCTGTTGCTTCTGTTCCTGCATTGATAAAATGGTTTAGCGTTAAATCTCCGTTTAGGTGTTCAAAGA
>JAYTNK010000224.1:0-3280 GCA_043748375.1 Cytophagales bacterium | reverse complement strand
CTTGTCTGCAATTTTTCCAAAAGAACTTCAAAAGAAGCAAATTTATACAACTCTAAGATACGTTGTATGCGTCTTCTGAAAGACGACATGGCGTAATTCCCAAAATCATAATCGTGGCGTTGTTTAATGAGGTCAGTCAAAGCCCGTAACTGTGATATTTCTATTTCTTGCATAGCGACAGCCTAAAAGTATGTTCAGAATAAATAAAGGATAAAGGTGTTATATAAGGGTATGCTTTGTAAATTACAATTTAAAGACCAAATATAGCACATCTTTGCAAAAAAACAAGTTTTTTGCAAAATGCGGGACAAATAACCTATAAACAAGCATTTTAAATCGTATCGTCAAAGCCTAATTAGGCTTATACACTGTCTGTTTGAGTTCAGCAAGGTTTGGTACAAGGCTACGCAAAAACTCCACAAATGCCTCTGTATCAGCCGTTACCTCGTTCAAACTATCCCAAATTAACTCATACATAGGCTTGCCTGCGTGGTGAAGCCGAATGATGTACGTTTTAGTGCCTGTCGCGCCTTTGCTTATTTTGGTAGCGGGTGCTTCGAGTTTGGAGGAAAGCTCTTGCAGACGTGTCCAATCTGCCTCTTGCAAATCACGTAAATCATTTGCTAAAGGAGTGTTATACACATCTACATCAGTTTTAATAGCCTTGTTCGCAATATCAATCGTATAACTGCGGTGATACATAGGAGGAACAGACGCATCTTGAAAACGATACTCGACACGGTCAAAAATATTTTTAGTAGTCATACAACTTGTGGTGATAAGCAACCAACTGCAAAAAAGTAGATAATTTTTGAGATAATGGAACATATTTGGAAAATGTTCACAAATAAACTCTTTTTTTTGCAATTATCCAATTTTTTTTATAATTTCTATACATAAACAGCGCGGTTTCTTTTGCCAGAGCATCTGCTACTCAAAAAGAAAACGCGCCACAAACAAGGATTTGGAAAAAAAGGCAAAAAGTACTACTTTTGCACTTATGAAAAAAGTTGCCTTCTATACACTTGGTTGTAAACTCAATTACGCCGAAACTTCTACCATCGCACGCCAATTTGCAGAGCGCGGTTTTGAAAAAGTCGAGTTTGAGCAAACACCCGATATTTTTATCATCAATACGTGTTCTGTAACAGAAAATGCTGATAAAAAATGTCGCAAGCTGGTAAAAGAAGCACAGCGCATTTCCCCTCACGCCTTTATAGCTATCATTGGTTGCTATGCCCAACTAAAACCACACGAGATAGCCTCTATTGAAGGTGTTGATGCTGTTTTAGGGGCTTCCGAAAAATTTCAACTACTAGATTTACTGCCTACTTTTCAGAAAAAACAAACAGGGGTAGGCAAGGTAGGCGAGCCTATCAAAGCGCAAGTACTCGTACAAGAAGTTTGCCACGCTCAAACGTTTCATACCTCATATTCGTATGGCGACCGCACCCGTACTTTTCTAAAAGTGCAAGACGGTTGTAATTACAACTGTTCTTTTTGTACCATTCCGCTCGCAAGAGGCGAAAGTAGAAGCGACAGCATCGCCAATATCGTAAAAGCCGCCACAGAAATAGCCAACACTACTGAGGTAAAGGAAATAGTGCTTACAGGCGTAAATACAGGTGATTTTGGCATACAAGACGGCAGGCGAGTAGAACGCTTTATAGACCTCTTGCGTGCGCTTGACGAGGTAGAAGGCATAGAACGTATGCGCATATCGTCTATTGAACCCAATTTACTTACCAATGAAGCCATAGCTTTCGTAGCCCAATCGCGCAAGTTTGTACCACACTTTCATATTCCTTTGCAGTCAGGTTCAAACCGTTTGCTAAAGTTAATGTTTAGACGATACCAGCGCGAATTATATGCAGAAAGAGTGCAATATATCAAAAGTTTAATGCCACATTGTTGTATTGGCGTAGATGTAATAGTCGGCTTCCCTACCGAAACACATGAGGATTTTTTGGAAACCTATAACTTTTTGAACGAATTAGATATTGCTTATTTGCACGTTTTCACTTATTCTGAACGTTCCAATACCAAAGCCTTAGAGTTAACGCCTACTGTTCCCGCACATATTCGCCATGAGCGTTCCAAAATGTTGCATATCTTGTCTGACAAAAAACGCAGAGCTTTTTACGAACAAAATGTAGGCAAGAACTTTACAGTCTTATTCGAAAATGACATAGAAAACGGCATGATGCATGGCTTTACCGAAAATTATATCAGAGTACGCGCCAAATATGATGCTATACTATTGAACGAGTTAAAACCTGTGCATCTCGCCTACATAAATGCGGAAATGATAGGCGAAGTAGAAGAAGAAGAAGAAAAAGAAAAACACCTTGTTACAAAATAAAATGGGGTGTCTGACAATTTTTTGTGTGGCTTTGGCAGGCAAGTTTGCAACTTGCCTGCCCAATGCATTTCCAACCGCTTAAAATTTCAATAATTTTTCTGCTTCTGCGAAGTGTTTAATGGCTTCTTGGTAAATCTCGTCATCTTGCAACATAATTGGATAGAAGCCTTCGTTTTTCCACAAGTTTTTGGCTATCAATGCCTTTACGTGTATTTGGATAATACTTTTTGCTTGTATGATGTCGTTCTGTAAAGGCGTAATACCTCCGCGTTTTGCCATGCTGTTTACTTCGCTTAGCATTTTATCTGTAACTTGAAACTGTGTTTTGAAAGTTTGCAGGGACATTTTCTTTAATGTTTCCGCATTGTCCTGCACATAATACAGCGCGTATTCACGCAATATATTTTGCTCATAAAGCTGATTGAGGTACGTATATTTTGTACTATCTAAAGGTACAAAGATGTCGGGCATGATGCCTCCGCCTCCATACACTTTCCGCCCGTGTGTGGTGGTATATTCTTTCTTCTTATCAAATTTGATGCTGTCTTTGGAATACATTTCCCCTTTTTCAAAGCGATTTTTGAGGTCATTTGCATAGTTTTCAAACGGTTTTTGGATAGAGCGACCGCTTGGTGTATAATAACGCGAAATCGTGAGGCGTAAGGCAGAGCCGTCAGCGAGGTCTATGGGCAACTGCACTAATCCTTTTCCAAAAGACCGCCTGCCTACTAACAAGGCACGGTCGTGGTCTTGTAATGCCCCTGCCATAATTTCAGAGGCGGAGGCACTGCCTTCATTTATGAGCAGAATAACTGCGCCTTGCTCAAATATCCCTTTTATTTTAGCCCTTGATTCTGAATCAAAGCGTGTACCTTTTCCGTCAGTATAAACAATTTTGCCCTTGCCTGCCAATAGCTC
>JAYTNK010000223.1:0-1684 GCA_043748375.1 Cytophagales bacterium | reverse complement strand
TAAGCCTCCGTAAGCTCTGCCAATTCTGCTGAAAATGTATCAGCTTGCATTTCCTGTAGCTTGCCTACCAAAAACAAACGTAGCTCCTCGTCTTCTTCGTCCAAAATAGGGTAAATCATTTTTTCCGTTATTTGCGTATATATTTGACGTTCTTTGAGGCTATCCACGTGTCCTAATGAGAAAAGAATCGTTTTCTCCATATCAAAAAAAGGCATATAGTATGTAAGATTTCTGAGGTTGTATTTTTTAGCAAAATTACATAAAGCAAAAAACATTTGCATCACATTGTGTAGCCTTTTGAAAAATAGGTAACGCATGACAGGCAAGGAAACTTCCTCACTTTTCAGCTCGGCTATACACGCATAAGCCTCTCGACATAAGCCCAAGAACTCATCACTCACAGACAAAGTAGTAAGTTGGTGATAACGTCCCTTTTCCATCTGTTTGCTTAATTGTATCCATAACGTCCCATAAATCCGCTCAAATGGGTTTTCGCTTTCGGCTTGGGCTTCTGTATATTGCCTCTTTTCTGCTAAAATATAGGCGTACGCAGAAGGACGCATTATATGAATTATTTTTTTCGTATATGTTTTTTCGGATCGTTTTGTAAAAAAAACCTCTTGTCCATACTCTTGTTCATCTACTATTTCTATCTTAAACTCTACGAGTGTTCTTACTAACATATACAAAATAAATGAAACAAAAGCCCCTAAAAATATAAAAGCCATTAAATTACCGCTGTCAAACTCAAGCCAACGCCAATCAATATGGGGGATGCCCCATACGACTAAACCCGCTAAAGAAACAAAAAAAGTAACTACAGATATACTCACTACTTGAGGGGTAGCAAAAAAGGCGGCTATCCTTTTACCCAAACTTGCCCAAGTTTTGATGTGCATACTGACCGAACCCGCGCCTCCTTTTAAACTAAATGAAAAATCTACTTTATTAAAAAGCGGCTTGCTTTGCTTATAATGTTCCAGCACTACTTTGAAATCATGCGCCAAAAGCCCTTCCTGCATTTCTTGGATAGCCAACTGGTATTGGGTATCGTTTAGTGCTTCAAAAACATAGGCTTTCAGCGTTTCTGCCAACTTGCCTACGAATACAGGTATAGGAAATTCATCAAAAGTATAGAGCCTATCCAAGGAATAGTTTGTCTTTGTAATTAATACCTTGATACCCAAAAAATCTACCGCGTACATGATTTTAGCGGCAATCCTTTCGCTATTTTGGGCAATAATGTGCAAATCTTTCCTGAAATGCAAAGCACTCGCCCGCAAGCGGGTTACCACCACGAATTTAACCGCTTCTACTACTTCTGTCCAATCTGCTGATTGAAAGGTAAGTGGCGAAAACCATGTGGAGTCAAATTTTTGCAAACCATACAGAAAACGAAGGTAATTGGAATATAAATCAAAGGCTTCATCTATTGTAAAACTACCTTTTTGGGTGAGTTTTTGTCGGTATATTTCCAGTAAATCATATAATTCAAGGCGAAATAATTCACTTTGTGTTTCGGCAGGCAAGCTTCCCCCTATCACCTCCAATAAAATTTTTAAGTGTTGTTTAGGCACTTTTTTAGGGGTTTGCTTGAGTTCGGTGGTGTTTTTTTCAAAATATTGTTGAGTGCTTTTTTTTTCGGCTAAAAGCGCGTTTTGCGTTTCCTTGTCCAAATTCAAAA
>JAYTNK010000222.1:0-1790 GCA_043748375.1 Cytophagales bacterium | reverse complement strand
AAACCGACCGTGGTGTTATTTGCAGTCTATTGGTTCATGGGAACAGTTGTGCGTGTTTTACCCCATGCAAGCACCATATTAGTTGTTTTGTCTGCTTTTTCAAATGTGATGGTGAACATTTCAGTTACAGCCTCCGCCGATTTGGATTCAACCTCAACGCGTAGCACATCTTTGTCTTGTTTATACGAAAACGCACCCCAATCACCTACTATGCTGTTGATGATAATAGTCCACTTGCCTGCCGTTGGAATAGTAAACAGCGAGTAAGTACCTTTTTTGAGCTGCTTGTCGCCTATTTTGGTGTCTTGCCCAAAAGTAATGGTCGCGGACTTATTTGCGCCTGTACGCCACACCTTATCAAAAGGCACTAATTTACCAAAAACTTCTCTGCCTTTTTTGCTGGGTTGGCAATATTCAACTTTGATGTTTAAGCCGTTTTCGCTGGTTTCAGCGGTTGCGGTTGGGCTATGGGATTTAGTATAAAATAATAAACCAAAGAAAGCCATAGCGAGTACGGCTAATACGCCAAGTACAATGTAAAGTATTTTTTTCATGAAATGAGTATATTAGCAATTATAACAAATAGTGTGTGCCTTTAGTTTTGATAGATAGATTTTTCAAGGTTTTTTTATCAATTGGTTACGAACTTTGAATAATTTGATAAGTTTGGATACAAAATCCTCTTGCGTATCTAATTGAAAATAGTCCGTTTGATATTGCCTGCAAATTTCTTGTATAGCCTGTTCGCGTGCTTCAAAAACCTCTCTAAGTGCAGTTTGTTCCGCATTTGAGGCAGTATTTATCCAGCGTACAATGCCTGATTCTATATCTTGTACAGGGACAAGCCCAAGGGCAGGCAAGTCCAATTCTTGTTTATCCGTAATATGCATGACGATAAGGTCATGTTTTTTGGCTAAAGAGGTAAGCGCGTCATGATATCCTTCATCTATAAAATCGGAAATCAAAAAAACTATGCTTCTGCGCTTGATAAGATTCAACGCAAAGCGAATAAAGCCGTTTAAGTCGGTAGGATTTGGCGTATAAATATGTTTGTAAAGTGCTAAAACGAGTTGGTAAGCCGTTTTTAGTCCTTTATCTGGCTTAATATAAATTTCTTTTTGGTTTGAATAGGCTATTAAGCCTGCCTCACTCCCTTCGCGAACAGCCGAGAAAGCCAAGACGCTGCATAATTCTTTGGCAAGCAATAACTTATTGGAAATTTGTAGCGAGCCGCTCACATCAAGCAAGAAAAAAACGGTTTGTTCTTTTTCCTCTTTAAATACTTTTATGTACGTTTCCTCGCTTTTTGCGCTTGCGTTCCAGTCTATTCGCCGCACATCATCGCCATATTGATACATACGCAAATCATCAAATTCAAGCCCTGAGCCTTTGAAGACAGAGGCAAAACTGCCACGCATACGTGCATTAACCGCTTTGCGAATACGAATTTCATATTGACGGATTTTTAAAAGGATGGGCTTGAGGTCGAAAGTTTCCATGTATGCAAATATAGACTTTGTTTTGTGGCACTGCAAAAATAAAAACAAAATAATACTAATTTTGCTTCAGTTATAATTATGGTACAATTTTAAGTAGATAATTTTGGCTTTATATAGTTATGATGTACCTTTGTCTTCTTAATAACGCTGTCTTTGGCAGTTTTATATAGAAAGTATTGATTATCAATGTTTTGTTATTGCAAATTAAAATTTATATTATGTCTGACTCTAAAATCCTTGTACATATTGAAAATGGCATCAAAACCATTACGCTCAACCACGCTAGGGCTA
>JAYTNK010000221.1:0-11523 GCA_043748375.1 Cytophagales bacterium | reverse complement strand
CCTGATGGACTTGCCATTTCCCACACTTTTTTGAGCCAAATATTGTCAATTGAAAGTTTAGCATTTATCATTTTATAGCTAAAAATTAGATAGTCAGCTTCAATTCTTTCTGGAATTGTCAAAAGCGATGTGCAATAACTATCAAAATTTGCAATGTCAAACGCTGGACTTGCCTCTGCGTTAAAAGTCTTTAATTCTAAAAAGCCCGAATTTGAGCTTTCTGTCAATAAGAAATCTGGAAATTCTTGTGTGTTTGTTGGTTGTCTAAAATAGAAATCTTTTTGTCTTAACCATTGACCAAGCCATTCTTGTAATAAGTCACCAATTGCGTCTTTGCCGTTATATTTTGCAGAAATTCCGCCAAAGATAATTTCAACGCTTCCAATTTGTTCCTTTATTTTAAACTCGTTCAACAACAAATCATAAATTTCGTTCGCTGTAACCTTTTTCTTTTCTGCCATTTTTTCGTTTTGGGTTTATATTTTAAAATTATTAATAATGTATAAAATTTTTGTTGATGTTAGTTTTCTTATAGGATGTCGGTAAAATTGCCACTAACTCGTTAATATACGCAACTGCGTCTATTTGTTATGCAAAAGTACGCACTTTGTTTGAAAACGCCTAACTAAAATAAATAGTGTTTTTAAGTACTCATGTTTTTTCAAACCCGTATAAATCTTAGAAGAACCTTTATTTATCACAAAAGCAACTAAAAAGCCCAAAAGCCCGAATAAAACACTTTAACCCCCAATTATATTCAAAAATTCAATAAAGCACTTTTGCCCCGCTTTTGTCAAGCCTATAAAGCGTGTTTTTTATTTTGTAGTGTTGCACCAAGTGAGCGGACGCTCACACTGTTCGATAGGTCGTAGCAAATGCTCGTACCTACGACCAAATGCAGCTACAACCATGCGGAGAATTAAATAAAATGTGTGATATTACCGCGTAATTGTACTTTTTCATTGATTATCATAAATGGAACTCGAATCCTGTTTATGTGTTGTTTTAACCAGTCATTAAGAGTGCAATGGTCAGCCAATTGATCATTTGTAATAATCAAAGCATTTTCTTGTTCTGCATACTTTATGATAAATTCATCTGCTTCTGTTTTTGCGGGAGCTTCATGAAAGTTTTTGCTCTGTTTCAAAGTTTGAAAAATGTCTTTATCTTTCACTTTATGTTGCAAACTTTTATCAGCAACTATCCATATATTTTCTCTATTAAATGCCTGTTTTTCAAGATATTCTGTAACTAAAATAATATTTTTACTGTAAGCGTTATTCTGACTATTGTACGCTATATTACTTGCATCAAGAACTATTGTTCTATCATATTTTTGCAATGATACTTTCTTTTCAAAATATTCTCCTTCGCTATCATAACTACCTATATGTTGTGCTATTTCATTAGTCTTCAAAAAGTCCATTAATTCTTCCAAATCGTATATACTTTCTGAAAAAAGTTTTTTACTGTATTTTAGACTATTGTATTGTGTATTATTAACAGCTTTAAAACCTTTCTTATATTCATCATATATTTTTTTTATACTTTGTTTACCTAGTAATTTTTCTATGTAGTGTATTAAAAATAGTTCATCATAATTTCTATATATTTCTTCTGGATATTTTTTAGACCAAATATAAAATTCTACTTGAGTTTTAGAAGTAAAACCTAATTCTTTAGCTTCATAAAATAAATTTGAATCAAGAAGACCCGATGATTTTGCCTCCCTATAATCATTCTGATTTTTGAATCCTAATTCTATCATGGCATAATATTCCGTACCATCTTTAAATTCCTGCCTAACCCCATGTTCGAAATCTGTTGAATTTTTATATTTTAAGCGCATCGCTAATTCATAGGATATGGCATCTAGTAAATGCTTTGTATTATAAATACGGCTTGTGTCCAAATTATTTTCTACCATTAAATTTTGCAAAAAACGACTGTGATTATAAAGGTTCTCTAAATTTAAACCTACGAAACCTTTTTGCGATGCATCAAAATAACTATTGGCATTATTAAAACCTTTCTCTATTGCTATTTTATTGTAGTAACTTTCTGGATTGGGTAAGCCTATCTGCACAGCACTTAAGAAATCTTGTAGGCTTAAAAATCCTTTGTGCAGAATTTTAAAGCAAAATTGGTCTTTCAAAAAAATAAAAAAACTATCATGTATGAATATCATTTTAGTTTCAGTTGATTTTATTGAGGCTTGCCCTAAAGAATTACAGATTTTGCAAAATTCCCCAATATCTGAAACTTCTATTTCAGAAAATTTACTAAAATCAATAGTAGCAGTTTTGAGGTATATGGTAGGATTTTCCATAAAGATAGTGTTTTTAGTGATGTAAAAAAATGAGTTTAACGATTTTTTCATTTGGTCGTAGCATAAGTTACGACCTATCGAACCGTGAGTGGACGCTCACTTGTGGCAACGCCACAAAATACACACTATAGTTATGACGTTAGGCTACAGCTTGATGCCTTTGAAAAGCCTCCTCGATTCTTTGTTGAATTAGCGCATCAATCGTATTCAATGTACTTTCTACTTGTTGGGGAGCATCTACTATTGAATACATAAAAAGCTTATTAGGAGAAAGTACAAATTTAGTACAAATGCTAATAGAAAGTATAAATGATCAGCCTAGCACAAAAGCCACACTTTTGCTAAACCAATGTTGGTGGCAGTTATCGCTATCGACTAGTTAGTAATCAACTTCTCCCAGCTCAATTTCTCCGACTTTATAACCCAACTCTCTTGTCGCAATACTTTTTATTTCTTTAACCCAAACTTCCCATTCATCATCATCCATTAATCCTTCAAAGTGAAGTCCGCTAGGTTCCACGGATGCACAAATGTGCTTTTCGTTTTCATCGAAACTAAACCAATATGGTATTCCTAGTTCGCCTAAATCGTTTCCAGTTCCTAACCAACCTTCCAATTGTCTATAGATTAATGGTACTTTTTCCAAGATCTCATCTGGTGCATCATATCTAATATTCAAGTTCATTTCCTGATGTGTCATGATATTGCAGTTTTGAAATTGCCACTAACTCGTTAATATACGCAACTTTGTCTATCCTATAGGCAAAAGTACGCACTTTGTTTGAAAATCCTAAATAAAACGAATAGTGTTTTTAAGTACTTATTTTTTGTCCCGCATTTTAGGCTACTGCCTGATGTCTTTGAAGAGCCTCCTCAATTCTTTGTTGGATTAGCGCATCAATGGTATTAGGTATTTTAGAGGCTTCTTGCAAGTTATTTTCATATAAAGACATTTCACCTTCGCCTTTTATAAGCCAGTTTAAGTTCAATTCAGGAAAAGCGGCACTTATCTTTTCAAGATGCTCTATAGAAAAGGTCGTATTGTTTTTGATAGCACGAGAAATAGTAGCATTACTCAATGCTGATTTTTGTTCAAAGGCTCTCACACTTAAATTTTTAAATTTAATAAAATGTGAGAGTCTAAGTAGCATATTTTCTTGCATAAATACAATTGTTTCTTTGTTTAATACTAATATATAGCAAATTAGATAAATTATTTATTAAATTTGCTACAAATAATTTTTATGTATCAAATTTACTACATATTTTTGCTTTATCAAATAACGATATAGCGCGTATCTTTATTTTCATTCCCTTGGTTTGTTGTCCAAAGGCAAGCCATTTGCATAGACGCAAATACGTTTTTGCGTAGTATGTTCAAAATTATAGTAAATAAATGAAAGTGCCAATTTTTTCCTAAAAAATGTGCTTTTGGGTATTAGCCAACCAAATACACGTGTTTTTGCCAAAACTTATTTTTCGTTGCGAAAATCTTTTTTCAATAAAAATAAAAAGTTTTTGTTAAAAAATTTGGTTTTATGATTATAAGCTGTAATTTTGCCTCAAATATAAGTATTATGAATCATAACAAGTTTTTGGACAACTTACGTAAATTCGATCCTGAAAATTTTGAGTACAAGGTAGATAAGGATTTCGAAGCAGAAACAGGTATTCGGGGCAAACGCCTACAATCGATTATAAAGTCGGGAGGCACAGTCGCAAGCGTGCAAGAGGCAAATAGCCTTTTGGAATATTATAGCCATAAACAAGGTCGCAAACTCGAGTTCTATGAACTTTTTGGAAAAACTGACAATGTAGAAAAGACCGTAACGGCTACTCAAGAGGAGGACACCGAAAAAAGCAACGACATTTATGATGCTTTCTAAACCTGCTTTTTTTTCGCAGGGCAGGCAAGTTTTAAACTTGCCTACCAAATCAACAAGACAATACGTGAATGGTTGTCAATTATTAAAAAATTATCCTTTCGTTTAGTGGGTAGGCAAGGTTAAGTCCTTGCCTGCCAAACAAAAAAGACAATACATGAATGGTTGTCAATCCTTAAAAAATTATGTGTCTATTGGGTGGGGGCAGGCAAGTTTTAAACTTGCCTACTGCTCAATAAAAAAGCCTCTAAACAAGGTTCAGGGGCTTTCCAATGAATGGTTAAATCAATGATTAAAAAATCAGTAATTTTATGTTTGCAAATGTAAGTAGAAAAGCGCAAAAAGCCAAATTATCTGCGCTTTCTAAAGAAGCCTTTTTAGAGGACATTATGACTGCGCAACCACGCGACTATCAAGACCGCAATTGGTTTTATCACCTATCAGCTACGCTTTTGGGCTATCCGTTGCAATTAGTTTCCATTTTGGCAGGTTCATACCTCTTATTTGATATTGCGTCTTTTGTTTGGCATTTAGAGATATATTCTAATGCAAGTTATACCGTTTTTGCAAGTTGTGTGGGCGTTTTTTTGCTCATCGAATCGTTGCGCAGGTGGTTAATTGATACCACAGGATACCATTATTTGGCTACGTACCAAACTCAAGATCAAAAGTTGATGCGAGGCGAGTTTTTACAAACCAAATTATATGTATTGGTGCTTATTTCTGCCTTATTGATTACTTCAGGCACAATGGGTGCGTATCAATATAGCAAACACCACGCACCACAAGCCAATACGATTAACATTAAACAGGAAACTTCGCCACTTACCCAACAAGTGCAAGCCGAAAAACAACGTATCGCAGAAACGGATAAAGCAGTTGCCGCCCTGCAACAAAGCAAAAAAGCGGAATTGCATGACCATAAAAGTTATGCTGTTTGGGAAGGCAAGGAATATCTTTTGCCCGAAACCAAAACCCGTCATGAAGGCTACGACAAACAAATCGCGCTCATGCAAGCCCAACGTATCAAACATTTGGATTTAATACAAAAGTATGAACAAAAGTTACTTTCCAAAGAACAAGTATATGAACAAAAAAACGAGGCAATTGTTTCTATCAATACGGTCAATAAAGAAAGTTATGCAGCAGCGTGTGGCGGAATTTGGTTGGTATTCGAGATGCTTTTGCTGCTCATGTTGTCTTATACTTGGATATATAAAACAGGCGTAAAGCGCGAAAAGTTATTGGAAAGCATTGAAATAAAACGTCGCATACACCTAAAAACGCAGGCAAGTCAGCCCAAAGAGGTGCTAAAAACTGTGCAAAAGCATACACAGCGCGAAACAGATAAATCAAGCATTTTTCCGCCTATGTTTGTCAATGAAACGGTAGAGGAAGCCTTGCCTACTGCCGAAACAACGCGTAAACATCCCATAGGTTTTAGCAAATGGTATGAGCAACCCATTGAGGCAAAAGCAAGCATCTTGCCTACCCCGATAGAAGTAATCATAGAGCGTAGGGTAGAAGTGCCCACTGAAATTATTACTAAAGAAGTAACTCATGAAGGTCATGTAGTAGTTTGTGCGCATTGCCACAAACAAGAAGTAAAGAAACGCCCCGCGAAATACTGTAGTAGCACTTGCCGCAAAAAACATTGGCAGGCGCAACAAGAATTAATAGTGCGGTAAGGGTGGGGTATTAAACCATAAAAAATATCTATCAGTAAAGTGAAATGTTTTAAAAAAGGTGTTAATTTGCACTTTAGTAATTTATTCATTTTAAAAACAATAAAATATGAACAGGTTTTATGATTCTGAGTTTGCATTTTTGGAAGAAGATTTAGAAAAGTCTTTGGTATGCTACATCTATAAAGTTTATGAGGGTAAAAACCTTATGACTGATGAGGATTACAAACAATCTATGCGCGTATATGGGGAGCAAGTATTCACTAATAAGCATACTAAATTGTTAGTAAATACCATACACTCGCAATTTTCTATAGTGCCAGCTTTACAAGAGTGGACAGCGATAGAAATTGCACCACTCACTATTTCTTTGCAACGCATGGCGTTTGTGATGAGTCCTGATATATTTTCTCAAGTATCACTTGAGCAAATGATGGAAGAAGATGGTATTGCAAAAAATTATAGTGCGCCTCGTTACTTTGAAACTGAAGAAGCTGCTTTAAAATGGCTGTTCGAATAATCTATAAGAAGTGTCATAAATAACCCGTTTCAACTTGGGGCGGGCTATTTTTTTGCTTTGCGTACCATGTTATACATGGTAGCCTACACCCCACTAAAAAACTTTGAAAATAATCATGCTTATATGCGCATGGTTTCATGTATTTTGTTTAATATTGCAATCTATCTAAAAGATGTAAAATATCACCACAAGGCTACTACCATGCTTAAACAGCATGAAAGTATGCAAGTTATTTTATTGATTTATAATTTTATATTAACTAAAAATAAGGACAAAAAAATAAGTGCAAGATCGGCTAAATCTTGCACTATATAAGTTGAAAAAAGTGAGTAAGTCTACGTTTGCTGAAACACTTACTTGCTTTCAGATGACAATTAGTAAACTACGGAACACACACACACGAAGGTTTACCAATGCCTTTGGTTTCTGTTTTACTTACGGCAAAGATAATGTTTTTTTTTATTAAAAAATCAAATCTAAAAAAATATTTAGGCTAAATATTTTTTAGAGTAGTGAAAAAATACGCTAATCATTTCATTATCAAGGCTTTGCATCTATAAAAAAAATTAAAAAAAGATGCTTCTATGATAGGGAAAAAATTAGCTGTTTGTCCAATAATAAATTTTGTAAAGCATTGATTTACAGAGTTTTAAAAAAACAAGTTGTTTTTTTATAAATGGCATTTTTTCAAAAAGTGGTTTTAGCGTAAAATAAAAGCTGTTTTGCCTTATAGAAACATGTGTTTGTGAAATCTATTTCTGTCTATCTTTTGCAAAAAAGAAACGACAGCTAACTTATGAATTGTATGCCTGTTTTTAAGCTGTAAATTTTTACGAAAGTAATAATACAGCCAAGTTTTCAGCAAGGACATTTTAAAAGTCTTTGCCATGAATAATGAATTAAACACACTCAAAACTTCTCTTCGAGAAGCCATGCAAGCCGATGGAGGCTTAGCAGTTTTTAGGCATTATGGGTTTGAACCCAGTCGCCGTCCACAACGCGAGAATCCTTTTAGGCAGGAGCGCAGTTCTTCCTTCTTTATCAGTGAACAAAAAGGCAAATTCTTTTTCAAAGATTTTGGAGATGATACTTATAAGGGCAATGCTTGGAAATTCGTGCAACTATACGAAAACACCCAAGATAATGCACAAACCTTCGAATTATTATGTAGCATTTATGGGCTGGGGTATGCAAGCCTTGCCTACCATGCGCAACGCGTCTTGCCTGCCAAAACCCTTGCCTACAAACCTGTAGAGGCTACGTTTGAGAAGCGTTTGCATAGCATAACTTTTCAAGCATTTTCTAAAGCTGAGTTGGATTTTTGGCAAAATAAAGGTTTTATAACACAAGATACGCTAAAAAATAATCGAGTCCAATCTGTCCAAAGTTTCCGCATAGAAGTTTCGGCAGGCAAGTTTGCGCAATATGACAATTTGCGCTTTATATTTGCCTATGAGATTGTGCAAGGGGAGGCGTATAAATTGTATATGCCCAAACCCGAACATCGTGTATATGCTAAATCGAAAACCATTTTCTTGCCCAACCTCCAACCCGCCAAAGATTTGTATGGCGAAAATTTTGCCTACCAATTTGGCTTAGATACATTGCGCCTTGAGCCTTTTATTTTGTGTGGGGGTGAGCCTGACTGTTTAGCCCTGAAAAGTTTAGGCTTCAACGCGCTTACTTTAGGTGATGAACGTAGCTCTGTACCTGCTTATCTTTGGAAATTATTAAGCGAAAAATGGGGCATCAGCGACCCTGCGTCTTATTTGCAAGGTGTACTATATGATACCGATTATACAGGTATAATGCACAGCCGAAAATTGGCAAAAGCCCTGCAAGTTCCCGCGCTTGTCTTGCCTCGTTTGCTTCAGCAAAAACAACCCGACCAACCCAAGCCTACCCAAAATGACTTATGCGATTATTTGGGTTTGTATGGTTTCGACGCGACTTTAGAAATTGCCCTGCGCAAGCATCATATACAAACGCGTGATTTCGCCTTGCCTGCTGTTCCATGCTTTTCTGTTAAACAATACTTAGGTGAACAAGCAGCTGTTTTAGCTGATTTTATCCAGACACATAAACGCGTACAAATAGATGCGGACACAGGGGTAGGCAAGACATTTACTATGTTGGCAGACTTGCCTAATCGTCTGCAAAAAACGATTTTATTTGCTGTTCCGTTTGCGATTCAAGTAGAGCAAATCGAACATGAGTATGCTACCATTGTGGAAGATTTAGTTTGTTTTACCAATAAAGAAACACAAGCCTTAAGCGAGGAAGACAAAATTATTTTGATGAACCGTCCCACAGGGCGCGTCAATGTCTGCACGATTGACCGCATCAAACCTGTGTTTGAAAGATTGGCACTTGAGCATGGGAACGATGTAGTCATCGTGATAGATGAAAGTCATTTGCTTACTTCTGAATATGGCTATCGTATGCAGGCGATTCATGAAGTATTAGACGTTTGTAGAAAGGTTGAAAAAGTAGTCTATCTTTCGGCTACGCCTGACTACAGTCTTTGTCGTTTTTCGGGTTTTAAACTCATACAATTTAGGAGGGAGCTAAATCCTTATTTAGAAGTAAAAGCTATAGACTATGAAGGCTCTCCCAAACAAAATTTATTAAGATGGTTGCTTGCTGAAAGCGAAAATACTGCGCTCCTCCAAAATGAGGTTACTGTAGTACGATTGAACAATAAAACGCTTGCCAAAGTGATTGCTAATTTATTGGTAACAGAAGGTAGGTATCAATCACATGAAATAGATTTTGTATTCAGTGAAAAACGAAAAGGCATCAGCACACCTTCACGCGAAAGTATTGTGCAACATTCTGTCATCCCTGAAAATGTGCGCTTGTTGTTTGTTACTGCTTGCTTCGATTGTGGCTTGAATATAAAAAACACGAACATAAAACAAGTCGTCAGTTTCGAAACGCAATACACCGACAACTGTTTGGACACGCTGAAGCAATTTGTGGCGCGGTTTCGCTGTATGGATAAATTGAAAATATCGGTCTGCAAACCTGCCCGTTACAAAGAACTTCCTGCCATCAAATCAAAAGAGAATTTGTATGTACGTTTGGAGCAAGATGCACAAGCTAAATTGCATTTATTGCCCTACATGGACGAAACCCAGCAAACTTCGCTCAAACAACCTTTTGCCAAATTGCCTGCCTACCTCAAACACAATGTGGATATATCGGCTATGCACAAATTAATTTATTGGCATAAGCAAAAAAATACGTATCAAATTAATTATAATTATATTCGTTTTGCGCTCAAAGAATATGAGCGTAAAAATTTGAATAGCCTTACTTTTTATGCCTATTTGCAAAATGAATTGCCCGCACTTACCATTACCAACCGCGACACCTTGCAAGCTCCTTTGACAGAAGAAACCAAAAAACAATTGAGTAATCTGCTCGCAGTAGAGAAAAAACAAAAAGAGGATAGGCAAGCTATAGTAGCCCGCGCCATGCTAAAAAATGCACCCGTATTTTTTGATGCTATATTCTCCACCTATCGCGACCAAAGTTTGAAAGAGAAAATTAAAAAGCATTTTGCCGTAAGCACTATCGCGGACGCGCCCAAGTTAGAAACTGTTTTGCAGGAGGCAAGTCCCTTGCCTACCCAAATAGACCATGACGCAGAAGCCTGTACAATCGCGGTGGCAGGCGAGCTTTTTGATGAGGAAATTACGACCTTTGCGCATCGTTATTTTTACTTGTTAGATTTGCAAATACCCACCATCAAAATTCCTAACTTGCTACTGATGCACGCAAGCAACACGCAATTTGCGGAGCTTACGCGCACCCTTACCAACCATATCAACCTCCTTGCCTACCAAGAAGCAGGCAAGCAATGGGGAAATCTTGTGCCTGATGCCCGTAAAGCATTCGACATAAAATGGCTCGCTAATTTTGCGCAACAAGTACCCCAATGGAACGCGCCACAATTTACCCAAAAGAAAACAGATAACTTGACCATCAAATTACAAGATGCACAAGAACGCCTCTCCACGCTTAGAACGGCACATGACACCCAAGCACAAACCCTACAGACACTTACAGAACGCCAAACTATAGGCGAGCATTGCCGTTCCGAAATACGTGATGCCACTCGCAAACAAAATACACACCTCCATCGACTTGCTCGCCAAACTGAAACGGTAGGCAAGCTCGAGGCACAAATAGCGCAAAGTGTAGTTATAGGTTGGGATATACAACAACTCTCTGACCGCATCAATAGAACACGCCTACACGCCTCCGATTGGCAAAGCCCTAAAGTGAATATGCGCCTCTTGCAGAGTTTGTTTGAGGTAGAAACGCAAAAACGCGCTGTGCTTATTCCTTCACCTACTGATGCCAAACAAAACATCTATGTAGAAAAGACTTTTATCAAAGTGGTTGCGCCGCTTACTTTAAGTCAAGTGCTACAAAAAATAGGTTTCGAAAATACAGAAGCGGAAAGTTATTTGCATGATTTGCGTTATCAAATTCATTTAGATATACAAACCAATTCGGCAAAAAACACCCAAATATCGCATGATGGCACTAAAGAAATAATACCTATAGGAACGCTTGTAGATAAAGCCAGAACGCTTGCCTGCGAGAACGGATATCCAGTTTCTTGGGACGATTAAGCATTTTCGTAGAACGTATCACAAGTTAAACGTTCTATGCAAGGCTTAAATGTGTAGGAACGCGTGGCGTTCTGTGGAATATTAAGCGTTTGTGGCGTTATGCACGGTGGGTAGGCAAGATGTTTATCATCTTGGCGTTCCGTTCTGTTTTATGTGTCATGAGCAGGCAAGGCAGAAACGTTCTGCCGTTCCTATCATTGTGTCAGTTTTTTGGTAGTGGACAAGTTGTCCACCACCAAAGTTTGTGTTATGTCTGCTATGATTTTTTGGTAGTGGACAAGTTGTCCACCACCAAAGTTTGTGTTTCGTCTGCTATGATTTTTTGGTAGTGGACAAGTTGTCCACCACCAAAGTTTGCGTTATGTCTGCTATAATTTTTTGGTGGTGGACAAGTTGTCCACCACCAAAGTTTGCGTTGCGTCTGCTGTGATTTTTTGGTAGTGGACAAGTTGTCCACCAC
>JAYTNK010000220.1:0-7752 GCA_043748375.1 Cytophagales bacterium | reverse complement strand
GACACACAAGCCACTATATTTGCCGATATATTTGCAGGCACAGGCATTGTAGCCCGCCTATTTAAGGGAAAAACCAAACAAATTATAGCCAACGACATTGAACCGTACAGCAACGCACTCTTGCAAAACTATATCGGTAACCATATTGTATTGGGTAGGCAAGATGAATTGCTGTACGAATTAAACCAAGCCCCGATGCAGGAAGGGTTAATTTTTCAAAACTACTGCATAGGCGGAGGCACACAACGACAATACTTTAGCGATGAAAATGGCAAACGAATAGATGGAATGCGCCAAAGTATTGGCGATTGGCAAAATAAACAATATATTAATCAAGCCGAATACTATTTTCTGCTTGCCTCCCTCATAGAAAGTGCCGATAAAATAGCGAACACCGCCTCTGTGTATGGCGCATTTTTGAAACAACTCAAGCCATCAGCACAAAAAGAACTAAATCTGTTGCCTGCACAATTTGAACTTACGCAGGCAAGTCACCAAATATTTTCGGAAGACAGCAACACGCTCATCAAGAAAATAACAGGCGACATCTTGTATCTCGACCCGCCTTACAACGCCCGACAATATGGCGCAAACTACCACTTATTGAATACGATTGCCCTTTATGATGCTATAAACCCACAGGGAAAAACAGGGCTTCGCGAAAACTATTACAAATCTGACTATTGCAAAAAAAATAAAGTGCTACCCGCTTTATACCAACTTATACATGATGCACAATTTAAGTATATATTTTTGAGTTACAATAACGAAGGCTTGCTTTCACACGAACAAATAAGAAATATATTTACCGAATTCGGTAGTTATACAGTCTTTACTCAAAACTATGCCCGATTTAAAGCTGATAAAGACAAAAACCGTACTTTCAAACATATACAAACAGCAGAGTTTTTACATTGTTTAGTAAAGAAAGACTAACTGCATATAAAATAACTTGTTATAATTTATCTTAAATTAAAAAAATTGTGAAATACATAAACGCCAAAAACATTTTATTGGCTATTATATTCCTTGCTTTTGCTACATGGGAAGTAATAGCCGAAACACGTTACTTAAACTTGCCTGCCTTAGACAATATCTGGAAAACATTGCTCGAAGTAAAATGGTATAAAGTATATAACGATGACTTCAAAGCTGAAATAGAAATGCCAAAGTTTACGCCAGCTATTCAAGCATTAGAGGGCAAAACCATAGTCGTAAGTGGCTATATCTTGCCTACCGACTTGTACGAAGGTAATTTTACGATGTTGTCTGCCTATCCTATGGCACAATGCTTTTTTTGTGGAGGCGCAGGTCCCGAATCGGTTATGGAGGTATATGTGCGCAATGGCAGACGCAATTTTGCCACAGAAAGGGTTACATTTAAAGGTGTCTTAGAATTAAATGCTACAGATACCAGCCACCTAATCTATAAACTCAAAGATGCTGTTGTTTACTTCTCTCAAGAATAAGCAACCGTTTTATAAAAAATAAACGTGCTTTTATGAAAAAAATTTTAGAAAGTTATTACAACTATACCTTGTATAAAGATAAAAACCGCCTACTGCTAACCGTTATTTGCGGTACAGTAGCGGTTTTTGATTTGACTATGGAATTGAATAAAGAGGAACATATCCTTTTTGATGCGCAAGGAGAAGCATTTATCGTTGCTTTAGCAAGTAAAGTCTGCTACGCACCTACCGATTTTTTGGAAAGGCGCATACTATAACCTATTGCACAACCTATCATCTGCCACAAGCGTTTTGTATGTATCTATTTACAAGGCTTGATATTTATATAGCGCAAATACAGAAATACGTTCTCCGCGATTTTAATCGTAGGGAACGTATTTTCGCTAAATATTTTATCAATACTTTTACTTTTATCATCGGTTTACCACTATTTTTTGGGTGGTTGTACCTTGTTTGGTGGTAACATAAACAATATACACCCCATCATCTTTTAGGTGTAAATTGCTTGTCTTTTGTGTTGTTTTGGTCTTTAGCACCTCTTTTCCGAGTAGGTTTGTAACCGTGATAACGGCGTTATCTGTTGAAAGTTCAACTGTAAACTGCCCATTTGTTGGATTGGGGTAAATTGAAAATTGCTGATTTGCCTTTGTAGCATCAACCGCTAAAACAGTCCCTAATTTTGTAGTGCCTTGAAAATATAGCGATAGTGGAATATTGCCTTGCCCTGCCACAAATGTAGCGGTGGGAACTCTTATCTTGAAAGTGTGGCTGCCAGCCGTAACTGCTCCTAAAGGGATTTTGCGAATATCTATAACATCGCCTGGGCACCAGTTGCTAAAAACTTGCCATGCTGCGTCTGTTTTTGAGCTTGAGCCATAAATGCCATTGGCTTGGGTGTTATAGATACGGAATGGTTCGCATGTAAGTCGCCCTGGTTTGTAGGCAAGTTTAAGGGCATCGTCGAAGTACGCATAGTGAAATCGTCTATTGTATTCTTCGCCTCCCGAATTTGCCCCATGATTAGAAGTAATGAGGAAAAGTGAAGCCTCCGTTACGCTCACAGGCACTTGAAAGGTTAAGGTTTTGGTTGTTTTTCCCAAGGTGTCTGTAGCAGCAGCTTGGTAATTATTGAAATCTTTGTTGAAGTACAAAGGTAGCAATATATTGGTGTTTTGTATAGGCGCGGGTGCGTTGGTAACAAATTCCAGTTTTCCTATAAAAACATCATTGCGCCCCGCACAGCCTGCCACTTGCGTATTGGCAGCGTATGGCACTCCAAACGCCGATAGTTCAATCCAAATATCAAAATGGTTGATAATGGAAGTATCTTTCAACAACATGGCTATGTTGTCGATATTGAAGTTATAGGGAACAGACGATGGCTCTATGTTTTTGTTCATAAACGGCGTTATGAATCGACCTAATTCGATGCGCTGTACGTTATTAGGATTGTAATTTGAAGCACCTTTAGGGACTAGTGCCATATTCACTCCTCCTATTCTATCGTAATTATCACATAAGGCACTAATCGTTACATTCATTTCTAAAGTAGTGCCTATCGATTGTAATTCTGTAGTGGTAAGTTTTCGCGCAAATAAATCGTTGCGATGTTTGATAATACCCACAGGTGGAGCAGGTGTTGTTACGATTGCCGCATATCCATCATGAAAGATTACATCGTCCATGAGAGAGATTGTGTTTTGAGCTGAGGCTTGGAGTGCGTAAGCTGTAAAAGCAAAAAAAAGTAAGAGCTTCTTCATAGGGATATAGTTTTAATTTTTTGTATTGCTTTGGAGATATTTTGGTAAGGGTGTCAAACGTAAATAGTGCCTTACCAAACATAAATAAATAGTAGACACCAATCTGCATGGTTTTTTTTAATATATTGATAATGAGTACTTTGTAATGTGTAAAAAAGGCTTGACTTTGGAATATCTAACCAATTCCAACTAAACCCTTACGCAGCCTTTCAAATACGAAGCAAAGTTACATACAATTTTGGAAAACAGTTTACAAAAATAGGTTCTTTGCAAATTATAGTGGAAATTTGAATTGTAACACTTCGAAAAAGCGAGTCATGTTGTTCTAACCCTCCAAAAGTATTTTAGAATTTGTTTTAAACCGTATTCCTGCAATAACTTTCTAAGCACCTGTTTTTTGAACGCCTGCTAAGGTCTATTGACCATTGACAACGTTTAAAAACAAGTTATTATGTTCTAAATTTTACATATTTATTGTCTTATTTGTTTATGTAGTGTACTGTTTTTGGTTGCACACCCTAAAAAGTACGCTACAGAACATAATCTCATTAAATTCCCATTTCTAAGGGCATATTTTCGCTATAACTTTCGAAACATTATAAAAAATGCTTAATTTTACAGCATGAATCCACAACAACGCATAGCCGAACTATCTGAACAAATTCACTATCACAATCAAAAGTATTACCAAGAACACCTTTCTGAAATTTCAGATTATGATTTTGATATGCTTTTAGAAGAACTCACATCGCTTGAGGCTACCCATCCGCACTTAAAACGCGCTGACTCGCCTACCCAGCGTGTAGGTGGCGCAGTTACCAAAGATTTTGCCACCATTGCCCACCGTTATCAGATGCTTTCTTTGGGCAATACGTACTCACAAGAAGAACTTAATGATTTCGATAAACGTATCAAAAAAATATTAACAGATGAGAATATTCCACTTCATACCTTGGAGTATATCTGCGAATTGAAGTTTGACGGGGTGTCTATCAGTCTTACCTACCAAAACGGCTCGCTCAGCACAGGCGTTACGCGAGGAGATGGCGTGCAAGGTGATGATGTAACACATAATGTAAAGACTATCAAGACTTTACCTTTGCGCATAACACACCCTACAGCACCTACTGAATTCGAAGTAAGGGGCGAAATCTTCATGTCGCATAAGGTTTTTGAGCAATTAAACAAAGAACGTGAAACAGCAGGTGAAGCCCTCTATGCCAATCCACGTAACACCGCCTCTGGCTCGCTCAAACAACAAGACTCGAAAGAAGTGGCAAGACGCAAACTTGATGCGTATTTGTACTATTTATTAGGGGAAAACCTGCCCTACGCTACCCACGAAGAAGCCATCAAAGCACTCGAAACATGGGGTTTCCAAATTTCGCCTACCTACCGTAAATGTGCTGATATTCAAGCAGTTATGGACTATATAAACGAATGGGAAAGCAAACGGAAAACCTTACCTCTCGAAACTGACGGCGTAGTTATCAAAGTAAATTCCTTAGACCAACAACGTATTTTAGGCTTCACTGCCAAAAGCCCCCGTTGGGCAATCGCCTATAAATATAAAGCCGAAAGCATCAGCACGCCTTTAGAATCCATTACCTACCAAGTAGGCAGAACAGGTGCCATAACGCCTGTAGCTGAACTAAAACCAGTTCAATTAGCGGGTACGACTGTAAAACGCGCCTCTCTGCATAATGCCAATGAAATAGAACGCTTAGATTTACGCTTGGGCGACACTGTATTTGTAGAAAAGGGAGGCGAGATTATTCCTAAAGTTACTGCCGTAGATTTAGCAAAACGCCCCGCTCATACAATCCCGCTTGTCTATATTACGCACTGCCCTGAATGTAACACGCAACTCATCAGACGCGAAGGCGAAGCACAGCACTATTGCCCCAATGAAAAAGGCTGTCCACCACAAGTAAAAGGAAGAATAGAACATTTTATTAGCCGTGATGCCCTTAAAATAGATGGCTTAGGAGGTGAAACTATCGACAAAATGTATCAATTAGGTTTAGTAAATAATATAGCCGATTTGTACGACCTTACTATAGATAAACTTACTCGCCTGCCCAATTTCAAAACAAAATCTATCCAAAATGCGCTGGAAGGACTGGAAGAATCTAAAAAACAACCTTTTGCGCAAGTGCTGTTTGGCATAGGCATTCGACACGTGGGCAAGGGTGGTGCAAAGCGATTGACAGAGCATTTTAAAAATATGGACGCGCTTATGACGGCTACTCTTGAAGAGCTAACAAGTGTAGGCGATGTAGGCGATAAAACGGCACAAAGTGTATTTGATTTTCTTAAAGAGCCTGAAAATCAAGGTATTATAGCAAGGCTAAAAGCCGCAGGATTGCAGATGGAAGTTGGTGCAAATACAGCCGCTGCCGAAAGTGATACGTTGGCAGGCAAGTCGTTTGTTATTTCAGGAACATTCACCAAATTTACACGCGAGGAACTAACCGCCAAAATCATAACCAATGGAGGCAAGATTTCTTCTAGTGTTTCTGCAAAATTAGATTATTTGGTGGCAGGCGAGAACATGGGACCCGCCAAACTTGATAAAGCAAAACAACTAAATATCAAGATAGTGTCAGAAGATGAGTTTTTGGATATGCTCGGCAATCATCAGGCAACCACCAGTATAGTCGCTGTAAATATAGCCGCACAAACAGCTATAACTGACGACAAGAAAGACGCGCTCAAACAAGGCGGTCTATTTTAATATTTAATTTTATAAACTTCGGTAAATTTTATGCTTTTACCGAAGTTTGTATTGATTTAAAAATCTTCGTTAAGGCTAAATGTTTGCGCTTGTTTGCTGTTTCCGTTGCCGCTTACACCTGCTTTTTGGTACTCAGCTACTTTTCCTTCAAAAAAGTTGGTCTTGCCTGTAAGCGAGATAAGCTCCATGAAGTCAAACGGATTTGCCGTATTGTAATGCTTGCCTACCCCTAAACGCATGAGCCAATAATCAGCAATATACTCAATGTATTGGAGCATGAGGTCAGAATTCATGCCAATAAGTCGGACAGGGAGCGCGTCAGTGATAAACTCTTTTTCTACCTCCACTGCCTCCAAAATAATTTGCAATACACGTTCTTTGGGCAGTTTTTCTTGTATGTATTGATTGTAAAGCAGGCAAGCAAATTCGCAATGCAAGGCTTCATCACGTGAAATAAGCTGGTTTGAAAAGCTCAATCCTGGCATTAGCCCGCGCTTTTTGAGCCAGAAGATAGCGCAGAAACTGCCTGAAAAAAAGATACCTTCTACGGCCGCAAAAGCAACTAATCGCTCGGTAAAATTATCGCTTTGTATCCAACGCAATGCCCAATCTGCTTTTTTGGCAATGCAAGGAATGTTCTCAAGAGCGTTAAAAAGATAGTCTTTTTCGCGCCCATCGCGTATGTATGTGTCTATGAGAAGCGAATACGTTTCGGCATGGATATTTTCCATCATCACTTGAAAGCCGTAGAAGCAACGCGCTTCAGGCAGTTGAACTTCCTTCATAAAGTTCACGACAAGATTTTCGTTTACAATACCATCGCTCGCGGCAAAGAAGGCTAAAATATGCGAGATGAAATGTTTTTCATCAGCATTTAGATTCTCCCAGTCTTTTAAGTCTTGTTCAAGTTTGATTTCTTCAGCAGTCCAAAAGGAGGCTTCGGCTTGTTTGTACATTTCCCAAATGCTGGGGTGTTTGATAGGAAATAGCACGAATCGATCTTTGTTTTCTTGCAAAAGAGGTTCATGCGTAGGCAAGTTGTTTGACATATTTTTTAGGAGGTAGTCGTTAGTACAAAAATAATAGGCGATAAAAATCGCCTATTATTAAAACCATATTTTCAGTTATAAGGTTTGTATTTAGAGGATATTTTTTAGCTCTACCTCAAAAAATATGGGCGTGCGTTTTCGTACATTCAGATAGCCTGTCAAGCCGTAGGCGAGAACAGAGGGTATCCAAACTTGGCGTTTTTCGTTTACTTTCATGGTACTTACTATTTCCTTTAGTCCTTTTACAAACCAAGGAGAAAGCGGATAACTCGTATCGCTGAGGGTAAGTGTTTCTTCGCGTTCATTCAAATTGGCAGGCAATAGATTGCTTGAGTAGGCAAGGCTTGTGCCATTCAAAAGGGCAGACTTATATTTGATGACTACTTTTGAACTGCTGTTAGCTTGTGCGCCTGTGCCTGCAGTAATTATTTTGTGGTATGAGCCAGACGCATTGTAAATCGTGTCGCTTATTATATTCGTTGCAAAGTATTCTTTAAGCTGTTGTCGCTCTGTTTTTACTATTTTGAGTTCAAATAAAATAGGCGCGTATGCAGGGATAGCTCCTGAACCTTGCCTGCTATAGGCTACCGAACTTGGTATGATAATGGTAGCCGTTTCGCCTTGCTCCATCATGCGAAGGGCGGTTGTAAAGCCTGTAATTAATTGACTCTGCCCTATAAATACTTTGAATGTACTGTCTTGATTTTGGTCGAAGCGCGTACCATTGAGCAACCTAC
>JAYTNK010000219.1:0-12577 GCA_043748375.1 Cytophagales bacterium | reverse complement strand
AGTGTTTTTTAGAAGCCTCACACCCTGCCCTCTCTCCATTTTGAGAGAGGAAAAAGGTACTTTCGCAGGAAGTCTAATACTGTTTTTTGGCTTTTTAGGCAAGTGTTTAAAATATTTTTAAAAAAAGATAAAAAATAGCTCCGTTTTGCTCCACTTGTTTAGTATATACTTTTATAAAGCTTCTAATACAATTTAATACGCTTCATAAGGAGTCGCAAGTGAGCGGCGGGTAATCTTTAGCAAGTCTGCAATGTTGTGTTGCATTGTCCTTATTAAGCAGGACTACTTACGATTGTTCGTTCACACTTTAATTCATTAAAAGGAGGTGTTCTTGTGCATCAAAAACTCACTATCTTTGCACCCAATGCCCTTGCGACTGCTTATTTTTTATGCTGGAATTGCTTTTAGAGGTTGATAAATACGCCTTTGTTTTCTTGAATAGCCTACATATTACTTGGCTCGATGCGCCCATGATGTTTTGCACTGCAGAACTCACGTGGTTGCCTTTGTATGTATTATTATTGGTACTTGCCTACCGACAGTTAGGCTTAAAAAAAACAGGATGGTTCGTTTTAGGCATCGTTTTGGTCATTGCGTTTGCTGACCAAACTACCTCAAGCCTTATGAAACCTGCATTTCAACGCTTGCGCCCATCACATGAGGCAAACTTACGTGCGCATATTCATTTAGTAAAAAATAAGAAAGGGCGTATTTATAAAGGAGGTAAGTTCGGATTCGCATCCTCTCATGCCGCAAACAGTTTTGGTTTAGCCATGTTTTTCTTTTTATATTTTAGAAAACAATGGCGCGGCGTGCGGCTTCTATTCCTTTGGGCAGCTTTATTGAGCTATACGCGCATTTATTTAGGCGTGCATTATCCGCTTGATATTATTGTGGGAGCGTTAGTAGGTATGTTTGGCGCAGTCTTGGTATTTCAACTAAAAACTTACCTACCCAAAAGTGAAGCAAAAATCCAACATTAACTTTTGCTATAAGTTTACTTGTCCAAGACTATATTCAAAAAGGCAATCGTTTCTTCCACCACTTTGCTTGTGTAATGAGCGCGAAAGTCAGAGCCTATCACATGGTGTCCCGCTTTTGGGAATAACACAAATTTCCGCTTGCCTGCCTCCGTACCGAGTTGTTTGAACATATCTTGCATGGCTTTTACTGAAACCACATTATCTTGGTGCGCCTCGTCTTTGTAATACGCGCCTACAAAAATAGGCAAGTTTACTTTTTGGAACGTTTGACGATGCATCGAATTGGCTATCAGATTGGCGAGCGCGATAGCTCCCTCTACCCTATATTCGGCAGTCCAATAAAGGCGTACTTTGGGTGAGTAAGGCTCTGTTATATACGCACTGCCATTCAAAAGCGTAACTATTTGTAATCCCCAAGGTTTATAAAGTAGCCAAATTGCTTTTTCTTTAAAATCAATTAAAGGTGAATAGGTTACAACAGCCGTTATCATTTTTGGGTACTTGGAAGCCAATAAAAGTGCCAATGAGCCACCTGTAGATGTTCCTATCACTATAACGCGCTTGCCTAATTTCGCCCCTATCACGAGTGCTTCTTGAGCCGAAGCCCACATACTTTCGGGAGTAGTTTGCAGGAACGCATCTTTATTGTCTATGCCATGTCCTGGCATACGATTGCAAATAAGGTTGGCTTTATAGTGCTTCGCAAGATTCAAGGCGGTTGGCATACCTTCCCTGTAGCTGGCAAAAAAGCCATGCAAATACACAAAACAAATATCTGTTTGGAGTTGCTTGGCAGTATCTGCCCAAATAATTCTCGCTTGATTATCAGGTTTTAAGGCTACCACTTTTTGTTCATTGTTTGCCAATCGCTGGGCTATTTGGGCAGGCGAGCCTATTACTTCAGGCAACTTATCGGCAAAGGTAGGCAAGGCGGGTGTGGGACCCAAAATGTATATCACAATTAATATGCACAAGGTAATTCCTATCCATTTGATTATATTAAGCAATCTTTTCATGGTGTTTGCGGATAGATTCGATGTATATCAATTTATATATTTCTTCTACAAAGGTAGGATTTATTTGTAATTGTTCAGCCCAAGCAGTGCGACTTTGAAAAATATCATTCCAACGTTCTGTTTCAAAAATAGCCACATTGTTAGCAATTTTATAGTCACAGACTTGCTCGACCAAGTCCATACGCATACGCAACATTTCAATGAGTTCTTGGTCTAAGTTATCTATTTTTTGGCGCAACACAGCAAGTTCATTTTGGAATGTACCTTGTTTTTCTTGCTTGCCCATACGCGTATGAAGGTCTGCCAATAAGTGGTGCAAAGCTTGTGGGGTAAGTTGTTGAGCGGCATCACTCCATGCTTCGTCAGGGTTTATATGGCTTTCAATCATCAGCCCGTCATAATGCAAGTCCAAGAATTTTTGAGAAAGCTCGGCTAAATAAGCGCGCTTGCCTCCCATGTGGCTGGGGTCGCCTATGAGAGGTAGTTGGGGCATTTCTGTTTTGAGGGCGAGTGCCAACTGCCACATAGGGGCGTTGCGGTAGCGTGGTGTGTCAGAGGTAGAAAAACCCCTATGAATGACCGCTATTTTGCGAATACCCGCTTGATAAATACGCTCTATAGCCCCAATCCATAACGCGAGGTCAGGATTTACAGGGTTTTTTATCCAGATAGGCGTATCTGTTCCGCGCACTGCATCTGCTATAGCTTGCACACTAAAAGGGTTTACGGTTGTTCTTGCACCTATCCACAATATATCAACGCCATACTTAAGGGCAAGTTCTACGTGAGCAGGCGTGGCGACTTCTATACATACAGGCAAGCCTGTGAGTGCTTTTGCCTTCATGAGCCAAGGCAAAGCCTTTTCGCCATGCCCTTCAAAACTATTTGGACGGGTGCGCGGTTTCCAAATACCTGCACGCAGTACGCTTGCACCAAGTGGCTTTAAGGCGAGGCAGGTTTCGAGAACCTGCTCCTCTGTTTCTGCGCTACAAGGTCCTGTTATTAAAAAGGGGCTTCTGTTTGAAGTTGTATAAGCAGTAAGCGGCAAAAAATCCTGTGTCATGTTTTATTGGTTGAAAATATTTTCTATATTGAGACTAAAGCCTTATAGTACTAGTTTAATAGACTTCTTGCGAAAGTGTTTTTTAGAAGCCTCACACCCTGCCCTCTCTCCATTTTGAGAGAGGAAAAGGTACTTTCGCAGGAAGCCTAATGTATGATGCCTGTTTTTTGTACTTGTGAGAACATTGTATAGTCGCCATTTTCTAAAATTTCTATTGTGATGCTTTTTATAGTTGGCGAGTGATAACACCTCTAAATAATGTAATGTTACAAATTTTTTGTTTATATTGAAATAATTGTATAAAGAAAATGCACTTAAAACGAGCCTACCGCTGTATATACAGCCGCATAACGTTTGACACCCTCTTCCAAGCCAAAATAGGCAACGGCTGTTTCGCGTAATAAGACAGGAGGTATTTGCAATAAGGCAGGCAAGTTTTCAATAGTTTTTTGGTAACTTGCCTGCGAAAAGTCATCTACTAAGGCACCACACGCATATTTTTCAAATAGCCATTCTGTATCGCCTATATTTTTATTGGCTATGAGCGGTATGCCCATAGCTAATATTTCCCCCATTTTGGTAGGCGAGGAGGCTTTTTTGGAATAGGCAGGCTTCACAAAAAAGATAGAAACCGTGCTTTCTGCCAAAAGCGCAGGCACTTCCGCCCGTTCCCCGTGCTTTATCGTAAAACAATCTCGCGGAATTTGCAACGTATCCGCTTCGTTATAAATCACTTCGGGGCTGTCGGGAGTAATAAATAAAAAATGGGCATGAGGGTAAGTCTTGCGCAATTCAACAAAAAACTCCAACATTTCGCGCAACATATACCATGTACCCAGTGAACCTAAGTACGATAGCACAAACTTGCCTGCCACACTCGTAGTAGTAGTAGTAGTAGTAGTAGTGAGTGGTGTGAAATGCTTCAAATCAGCACAGCAAGGAATAACTTGAATGGGGCGTTGGGTAGGCAAGTTCCAACTTGTTATTTCTGCTTTCGCATGGTGTGTCAGGCTGATAATGTGCGCTGCATTTTGTAAAAAGTCTTTCTCTTTGCGTTTAAAATAATGGTAAACGATTTTAAAAAGCGGGTTTTTCAAATTCCAAAGACCACCATCTACACGCTCGTTTGCCCAAAAACCGCGCATATCAAATATAAACGGAAGCCCAAAACGTTTTTTTAATTGCTCGCCTACCAATGCCGAAATATAGCTTCTGCAATGCACAAAGGCAAATTTTTTTTGTTTGTGCAAGGCAGTAGCTTTGCGCCTCAAACGCCTAACATCATATAAAGTAGAGAAAACAGGTGGTTTTTTGGTATAAGTGATAGGTTGCCAATCTATGTGGTGCTTTTGCGTAATTTCGCGAATAATAGCTTCGCGTTTTGCAAAGTTCTCGCTTTTTTCGGCACTTATTAGCGTGAAAGCATAGCCCAATTTAGATAAACCAATCAGATAGGGTAGTACTTGCGACTGCCCCAAAGGGTCTGTCATGCCATCATAGCTTAGGTATAAGACTTGCTTCATAAAGTTTTCTGAAGTATATTTTGGTGCAAATGTACCTATTTTCTTTTTTTTTCGTATATAATAAAAAATTACTTGTTTTTATGAAAACGCTCTTTTTTGCTTTCTTTTTTGTTTTAATCGTTGCATCTGCCCAAGCGCAAACCATTCATGGCTTAAGCCTTGAAACTATCAAAGAGCAGGTGAGCGATGTAGAGGGTGTTTATTATTATCCATATTTAGTAAAAAGATTTCAGCAAAATGATATAAGCCTAAAAAATATTGACTATATTATGTTATATTATGGATTTATATACCAAAATTCATATAATCCATACAAAGTAATGGTGTTAGAAGACAGCCTATCTGTACTTACTAAAGATAAAAAAGGAAAAGAAGCTATTGCTTTAGCTGACCAAATCCAAACGGAACACCCTATTTCCCTTGTGTCCCACATAGAGAAGGCATACGCACTGCATGGTACAAACCAAGAAAGTTTAGCTCTTATAGAATTAAACAAGTATCGCCTTTTGAAGCAAACTATAATGACTTCAGGAACAGGAGAATCATACGCCAACCCACTTGTAGTTATTACGCCTAAAGATGAAGACATTATTCTTTTAGCACACAAACTAACGCCTTTATCTAAAAGCATGAACGGCAATGCAGGGCGTTATTACAATGTTTATTTAGTGCGAAACGATAAAGGCAAACAATATCCACTTTATTTTGACATTACCTTGCCATATACAATCGGCATGAAAAAGCTAAGCGAAAAATAAATCGTTATCTGACAATTTTTGTGGAGGCAACTGTAGTTCATACTTTAACTTATTTGCTGCAGCCTGTTGGTATAGATTTACGAAAACAGCCTACCAACTTATTTTTTTTGATAGATTGCGTTGAGAGTTGATTTGATTTCATCACGTCCATTAGCAAACATTGATGCCGATATGTCTATTTTATGGTCAGAGGCTTTTACCACAAAGTCGCTTACAACCTTAATTTGTGTGGCTGATATAACCGTAATATGAGCCGTGATGGTTTTAGTTTTTTTCACACCGTGCATCATCAAGTCGCCTACAATATCTATTTTTTGAGCCGATTTACTTTTCAAGTTGATAGGATTTTTAAGCTTTCCTTGAAAAACAGCTTCGGGATAGCTACCTGCTTCCATATAACTCTCTTCAAAAGCATTTTCTACAAAGGAGTTATCAAATTTAAAATCTCGTATTTTTAAAGAGAATTTGACCATTTGCTTGTCCATATCTATAGACGACTCAGCTTGTTTGTTGCTACCTGCTGAAGTTGTGATGGAAAGTGCCAAGGTCATGCTCACTTGCGCTGAACTTGTACTATAAATATTAGACAAACTACAACTGCTTATAGTAGTATATGCTAAAAGAGATAAAAAGGAAGTCTTGAGCCAATGCATACGCCTTATGTAAATTTATATATTACAAAGCTATACATTTTTTTGAATAATACTCAAGAAATCAAGAATAATTTGTATTTCTCCCAAATATTTTGTTACTTTGCCATGTTGAATTTAGAAATAGATTAAATATCTCCCCTTGCGATGCTTCCAAAATAGTTGCAAGGGGTTTTCTATAAATAAAAGTTGGATTATAGCATATCTTGTAAAACAACTTTAGCACGTTCGATCGAGCCACAGTCGGCACACGTAATCATTTGGCGTTGGTTCACTTCTTTGAGGCGCGTAACACGGGCATTTTTTTGTACATAACGCAAGACTTTTCCAAATTTATCTGATTGAAAATAAGCATCTTGGGATAAAAAATAGCCTTTGAGAACACCGCCTTTGAGTATCAATTTTTCAAAACCAATTTGCTCGGCTATCCACCGCAAGCGTACGGTTTCCATGAGCGAAAGTGCAGAGGCAGGCAAGTCGCCAAAACGGTCTTTCATCGAGGCGATAAATTCATTAAGTGCGTTATCATCTTGCAAACTATCCAATTGAGAATAAAGTGACAATCTTTCGGTTACATTTTTAATATATTCTTCAGGAATCAAGATTTGCAAATCGGTTTCAATCGTACATTCGGTTTTGAGTTTGCGGTCTGCTATTTCTTGCGCGAAAAGTTCTTTAAATTCGGTTTGCTTCAAGTCCATAATCGCTTCGTCCAAAATCTTGTGATACGTTTCGAAGCCTAAATCGTTCACAAAACCGCTTTGTTCTGCGCCCAAAAGGTTGCCTGCCCCACGTATATCGAGGTCGCGCATAGCTACTTTGAAGCCATCGCCTAAGTCTGAATACTCTTCAAGGGCGTGCAGGCGTTTACGCGAATCGGAGGATAACAATGTAGAAGCTGGCGCAAGCAAATAGCAAAACGCTTTTTTATTTGAACGCCCTACTCTGCCTCGCATTTGATGCAAGTCGGCAAGCCCAAAAGCGTGTGCCATGTTGATAATAATCGTGTTGGCATTGGGAATATCCAAACCTGACTCAATGATATTGGTAGAAACCAAGACATCAAACTCGCCTTCGATAAACTTAAGCATGACTTTTTCTAACTTATCCCCGTCCATCTGTCCATGTGCCGCCGCGATGCGTATATCAGGCACGAGGCGCAAAATGAGTGCCGCAATGCTTTCTATATCATTGATACGATTATGCACAAAAAACACTTGTCCGCCCCGTTTTACTTCATAACTAATGGCATCACGAATAACCTCCTCGTCAAATACGTGTAGTTCGGTCGTTACAGGTTGGCGATTGGGTGGAGGCGTAGCAATGATAGACAAATCGCGTGCACCCATAAGCGAGAATTGCAACGTACGTGGAATAGGTGTGGCAGTGAGCGTAAGTGCATCTACATTCACACGCATTTCTTTGAGTTTATCTTTCGTTTTTACACCAAATTTTTGCTCTTCATCTATTATCATCAGCCCTAAGTTTTTGAATTTTACTTCCGAGCCTACGATTTTATGTGTGCCTATCAAAATATCGACCTTGCCTGCCGCCACCTCTTGCAATACACGCTTCACGTCTTGCGCAGAGCGAAAACGATTTACATACTCCACTTTGCAAGGCATATCTTTCAAACGTTCTGAAAAAGTGCGGAAGTGTTGCATCGCCAAAATTGTAGTTGGTACAAGAATAGCCACTTGCTTGCTGTCTGCTACTGCCTTGAACGCGGCTCGAATAGCGACTTCAGTCTTTCCAAAACCCACATCCCCACAGACAAGCCTGTCCATTGGGTGCGCTTTTTCCATATCTTTTTTCACATCGGCTGTAGCAGAGGCTTGGTCGGGCGTATCTTCATACAAAAAAGAGGACTCAAGTTCTATTTGCATATAGCTATCGCGTGAAAACGCAAAGCCAGGCACTGCTTTTCTTTTGGCATAAAGTGCAATCAACTCTTTCGCAATTTCCTGTACTTGTTTTTTGATAGCTCGTTTTTTGTTTTCCCACGTAGGCGAGCCAAGTTTGCTCATGACAGGAGGCGCGCTATCCTTGCCTGCGTACCGCGCTATTTTGTGCAAAGAGTGAATATTGACATACAACAAGTCATCATCGCGATACACGAGGCGAACCGCCTCTTGCACGTTGCCGTTGGTTTCTACCCTTTCCAAACCTGCAAATCGCCCAATGCCATAATCTATATGGGTTACATAATCGCCTGGTTGTAGGCTTTGCAATTCCTTGATAGTAAGTGCTTTAGACTTTGAATGTTTTTCTTTGGTACGATAGCGGTGATAGCGTTCAAATATTTGATGGTCAGTATAACAAGTAATCCGCAAATTGTGGTCAATAAAACCTTCGCGCAAAGCTACCGAAAGCGAGGTAAAACGAGTATGCGGGTCAAGCTCTGCAAAAATAGATTCTAAGCGTTCTGTTTGTTTAAAAGAATCGGCAGAGATAAAATTGGTGTAGCCTTTGATTTGGTTTTGGTTGAGGTCATCAATCAACAATCCAAAATCTTTATGGAACGAAGGTTGCACGCCAGCTTGAAATGTTATCAAACCTATATCAGCCATTTTAAAATAGAATCTTTTACCAAATTCTATACACGTATGCCGTTTGAGGTCTTGCAAAAAAGAGATTTTTGTTTCAAAAAGTGCGGTAGGTGATTGCACAATTTGAACACCGCCACTTGCCATTAACTCCGTAAAAACGCTCTCTACACGTTCAAAACTGCGTTCTATTGCGTCCACTACACCACCTGCATCTTTTATCCAAATACGTGTTTGAGCAGGCAAGAATTGCAAAAATGATTCGCGTACTTCTTGGATAAGTTTGGTGTGAATGTTCGGAATGAGCGTGATAAATCGAAGAATATCAATGGAAAGTTGTGTAGTAGGTTCAAAAGAACGAATACTTTCTATCTCATCTCCCAAAAACTCTAATCGAAACGGAATATCTTGTGCATAAGAAAATATATCTAAAATCCCGCCACGCACCGCATATTGTCCTGCTTCAGATACAAATTCAGCGCGTTCAAAATCATAACTATTCAAGACATCTACCAAAAAATCCATACCTAAATTATCGCCTACTTTCGCCACAAAGGTATTGGCGGTCAGGCTTTTTTTGTTGATAACTTTCTCGGCAAGGGCTTCAGGATAGGCGACTATAATTTTAGCCACTTCTTCTTTGTTAACGGCTTCGCTATTGAGCCAGCTCAATACTTCAGAACGCTGAAGCACATTGGCATTGTCTATTTCTTCAAATTGGTAGGCGCGTTTGGCAGAGGAGGGATACATTTCTACCCTTGCCTGCGGGAGAAGACTTTGCAAATCATTCAAGAAATAATAAGCCTCTTCTTTGTCATGCAATACAAAAAGATGATGTGCAGGCTTTTTGAGTATGATGGCGCAAGCTACAACCGCATCAAGACTTCCTATTAAACCTTTTAAGTGTAAAACTGCAGGTTGTGTTTGTAGCAATTGGCTAAGGATTTGCACGACACCATCTTGGGTGTACATCTCTACAAAGTCGGTTGATTTCACGCGTTGTGGGGCTAACTTATTTAGACTGCAAAGGTATCATTTTTTAGCCGAAAAATCTTTTTAAGAATAGAATTTAAATAAATCCGTTCCAAAATATAAAGAAATGAACAGGTTATACCATTTGAGAAATGCCAAAAATAGACAGGACTTATGCACAACGCTTTTCTGCCTTGCCTGCGCTGTAGGCAAGTTTTTTTACAGATTAAACGCATCAAAATAAAAGTTCCCCCAATTTCATTGGGGAAACCATTCAAATTTGAACCTCTAAATAGGTTCGGTAAAGCATAAGCAACACCTTCAGGTGTTGAATTTACAAATAGCCCCCAATGAAATTGGGGGAATGGTAGCAATTTTCACACATTCGAAAGCTCGAAAATTTTGATGTGTTTAATCTGGCTTTTTTATATGCCTGCAAACATATATACCACAAAATTAGAAGCTGGATACCTAATCTATGCTAAAAGCAATCAATATAAATGATTGATAATCAATATACTATGTTTTTTATTTTACATTACCCCTATAATATAGCTTATGTTTTTGCTCAAAAATGCTTAATTTTAATGCCATGATATTTTTAACATGGTGCCTCACACACATGAGGATAGAAATAGCTAACATAGATTAGTAATTCACCTTCTTTTTTCAATTACTACCTAAAAAGAAAAATTACTAAACTCAAACTTTTTGTTATTCCGACTAAAAGCAATTTTATTTGCAACTATTCCCTTTCCGTTGACAGAAATAGGTGTTTCTCATAACCCTTCTCCCACTTATAGTCACGCTGAAAGCGTCTGTTACCGAACTTTTGCGCTACAAGGCTATACCAACAGATGCTCACAGCATGATTACTTGTATCAGCAGAAAGGGAATAATACCTACTACGTCCTATTAACCTACTCCACCCTCACTTTCGTTCTGTGTGCCAACGTCATAGCCTACGCCTGTTCCACCGCCTTAGCCAACGCTACTGAAAGCTGACAAGGATAAAATTTATAAACTGAACCTAAACTATGAAGGACTTGCGGAACCCACCCGCAGCCATATTTCAATTCCGAAACCTGCAACTATAGAACAAAATTACGCCTAATTTTTTTTCGAAAGACCAATAACGGCACAAAACAAAGAAGGCAAAATCATCGAAATCCCTCTACAATCCAAACAAGCCATATCCACACAGATTGTGGAGGCTCATAAACTCCTGAAAATAATGAAACCTATTTATTTTTCTCTCCTTTTTCTTGCCTATACATTGGTAGGCAAGCCTATTTTTGCACAAAAATACAATCCTGCTATTGCGATTATGTTGCCTGAAAATATCTTAAGCGATAAGGCTATGCAGATGGTCATAGACTCTATAAATGATAAAATGAAAGCACATTTCCAAGAAATAGCTGAACAAATAGAAACGAAAGGAATCCCATTGAGCCTAAAACGTAGTCTTCAAAATTTGGTGGCTTCTCCTGAGGTATTAAATTTCCATGCAACCCTATCCCTCGAAATTAATGAAAAATTATACACAGGTTTTAAGGAAGGAACGCATGAGGACAGTTTGTTGTTATTTGTGGTGGCTAAAAAAACTACTGACAAAATAGACGAGCTAAAAAAAATAGCTGAGCAGGAACAAGTAAAACACATCATAGGTATATCAGAAATACATTACGCTTTAGTTCAAGGTGAGGTCAAGATACGCATGAGGGCGTTTTTGTATGACCACGCAAAGGGTGAAATCCTTTACCACAGAGAATATAACAACGAGGATAAAGTTGAATCTAATAAGCAAGAAAAAAAGGATAGACAATTAGACATGGCTCTGCACAATGTCTGCTTTCAGTTCGGGAAAGAAGTATATCAAACCATCTTGCCTACCATTCCTAACTTCAAAAGTCCGCAAAGTATAGAACAAGAGCGTGAAAAATATCTCATTCAAAATATTCACGAAAAAGAGCCGAATGAGGAAGTTTTAGCTGTCATTAAGCAAGAAATGGCACAAATTAGAGAAGAATTGCAGATATACACGCCTGAAAAAGATACCACTGTAAAATATTATCAAGGTTTTTTTAGCAGTGATAAGCAAAAATTTACTGCTTTTTTTTGGAAAGAAAATGAGGTTGTTTCGTCTAGCGAAGGCAAAATAAAACAAATGAATTTTGATATTGTAGCAGGTATATTTTATCAAAATAAATGGTATTTAGATGTTGTTACAAAACCTTCCGCATATGGGTATTATACTTTCAATACAGTGAAATACGACTTGGAAGCAGCTAAAAAATTGTGCATTACCAATTTAATGCTTTGCAAATTTTTCAAAGAAAAAAGTGCAACACTAAATCCTGATTTTTGGGAAAGCGGCTTTTTTGAAAAAGTACAAACCGACTTTTCACAAAATATAAAAAGTTGTGAAGGAAGGATAGAAAAGTATAAAAAAGGGTTGGTAAGCAGTAACGCACCTATCAATGTTCACATTGAAGTAAAACAACAAAAACAAAAGATAAGAAGGTATCGCTTAGCAGAAAAAGCGAATAAAAAATACAAAGGACTATATGAAATAGTGGTAAAAGATAGTATGGCAACGCCTGATAATTGGAGTGGTCATATAGGCAAAAGTTACAATACAAACACAAAAGAAGGCTGGGAAGAATTTCGTAAAGATGAAGATTTGAAAGAAGAATTTGAGGAGGGTATAAAAAACAAGGCGTTTAAAAAGATGAAAGATGTGGTGAAATATACAAAAAAAGGTGTTACAATATTTCAAGAAAAGAAGCCCGAATGGATAGCTCCCTACGTTCTGAAGGGCAAAAAAGGAAAAGAAACTTTGCATTTTTTCTTATTTGACTCCAAAAGTGGGAAAGTATATGAGTGGGCTTACTTCAAGCCTGAAATTTTGATGCCGCAACCCGTAAAAGATGAGGTGTATGAAAAGCGTGTTGTTTATGATGATTATATCATAGAAATTATAGAAAAAAAACTAATGCAACTCACTGATTGGTTAGATGACGAATATCCCGTAACAGACGAAACCTTTTGGCAAGAATACGTATT
>JAYTNK010000218.1:0-7629 GCA_043748375.1 Cytophagales bacterium | reverse complement strand
CTTCAAAAGAGGTAACGAGAAAAGTTTGAACCGTTTCTTGAGCTACCTCTATAGTAACAAAACGTGCAGGAATAGCCAAGATATTGGCATCATTGTGTTGGCGCGCAAGGGAGGCAAGCTCGCCTACCCAACACAAGGCGGCGCGAACACCTTGGTACTTATTGGCAGTAATAGCCACTCCATTGCCACTGCCACAAACCACGATACCAAAATCTAATGCTTTGTTATCTACCGCGATTGCGAGTGGGTGTACGTAGTCAGGGTAATCTACTGATGACTCACTATGTGTACCAAAGTCTTGTACTATATAACCTTGCGCAATCAATGCGTTCATGATGATTTGTTTATAGGCAAACCCTGCATGGTCTGCCCCAATTCCAATTTTGAGCATATTAAGAAATATTTTGATAAGGAATATAAAGCGCAAAGTTAGCACAAAACTCACACCAAAACAATCTTCATTTTGGGAATAAACGCATCATAATAAATTTGGAAAGTGAATGTTTAATCTATGTTAGCTATTTTTATCCTTGCGTGTGTGAGGCATAAATGTTCAAAATACGGTCGTATTAAAATCTTGGATTTATCTCATGATTACGTATTTTGAGTAAAAATATAAGCAATTTACAGTTGCATTATAAAATAAAAAATAAGCAATCTGTTGATTATCAAATATTTATGCTTAATATTTTTAACATAGATTAGATATTTAGCTTCGAAACTTGCCACAAAGAAAATTCCAAGTTCGCTTCGCTAAACTTGAAATAGTTAGCCATTTTTTAGCAAAACAAACTTGGAACAGTGGGGAAAAGAACAAAACGCATTTTACGTCTTGCCTGCCAATACCAAAAAACACATTTTATTGCCTTCTGTGTTGGTTTTAGTTTGGTTGTTCCACAGCCTTGCGTCTATGGGGGTTAATATACGTAACTCCTTTCTACCTTATTGGTTGCTTTATGAATGGTAAAGCCTATAAATTTACCATCATTTGATAGTTCTATTTTTTTTGAAAAAAATATCATATCACTTGTGAAAAATACAGGGATTTTTTTGTTTTCAAAAACCTTAAAAAACTTACATTTTTTTAAGATTTTTGAAGGAAAACTATACATATACCCGCTCTTTTTTTTTGAAACAATAGATTTTTTTAAAGATATATATACACTTTTTTTATTACTTATAGAGTCTATTTCTATAAACCAATAATTCTGTGCTTTTTGGGGATAAAGATAAGTAAAATATGTATCCATTTTGATTGCATTCATTATACTATCCAATCTACTATTAAGCGACGTATTGTTTTTTAATTGTCCATGTGCTAAGTCATGAATAAAAATAAAACAAAATAAAATAAATATACTAATTTTCATATAAAAAAAGATGATTTTTTTTTAAATTATTTTTACTTTTTTAGAACGCATGAAAAGGCGCAAAAGCTTTTACGCTCCCTTCGTGAGGAAAATAAGACTATCAGCCTCATGCAATACCTCAAATTTACCTCGCCATTTTCACAATCAACTGATTAAGAGCATTTTGCATACGTGTTGCCTTACTTTCAGTTTCTAAGGCTATGGGGTCAGCTTTCCTGTCTGTACAATCTTGGGCAGTGCATCTCTCACACGCTACGCCCACACGCTTAACAGGTATTTTTGCGTCTTGCCAAAATTTCACTTTTTGCTTGAATATATCATTCACCAAAAAACCAATCGTAACGCTCATGTTTGTATTGGGTGTGGGCGCGATAGGCGAGGCTAACGAAATACACAAATATTCGTTAAGCGAGTCAAAATATTGCGAAACTTGCGCCTCGCAAAGTGTGCCCTCAAATTTTTCCTTGCCTGCCTGCATGGTCTCCAATTTTTTCAAACTATTGAGCGAAACCCACCTGCGACAATAATGCTCGTTCATCATTACGCCATGCGGATTGTAAAGCCCTGACAAATGCAGTTCTTTATTGAGTTGATAATCGTCTTCCGCTTTTTCTTTGTAAAAGCGTAAGAAAAACAAATGTTGTATGCCAAAAAACTTAGGGACAAGGTTTGTCAATCGATGTACAAGCATTTCGGGGGTAGCTTGATAATGATTCATCAAGTTGATAAAACTTTCGGGTTGCCAAGTTGCGCTATCAAAAATTTTGGCTAAATCTTGTAGGAATGCCTCTCGTGGCATCAATAACGCCGCCGAAAAATAAGAAGCTTTGAAGTTATTTAGCACTTCTTCAAAAGAGTTTACTTTTATCCAAGAAAAAGTATAAGGTCTTGGCGTAAGTTTCATGTGCAGGTACCCCAATTCGCGCCCCAAAGTGAATTGTTTTTGGGCGGTAGTAAGATTAGGATTGAGCAATAATAAGGGCGGTTTGTTGGGCAATAAAACAGACCGAAGGCTTTTTAGTTCGGTGTGGGTAGGCAAGGTTTCTTCGTCTATAGTATATCCATACTTATTTTTCAAAATGTCATACATCTTGTCTAAGTCGGGCGAGGCATTGGGCGTGAGTTGGCAAATTTGCCTGAATTCCTCTACAGCTGTTTCTATCTCTTCAAAATAATTATCATGCATCTCTTGGTAAGAGCGCAAAACTGATTGATAAAAATTCTCTACACGCATATCATAATGCCTTGTGATTTCCATCAAGGTACTGATGAGCGCGTTGAGTTTTACAGGCGCGTTGGCTACAAACGCCAACAAATCATTGGGTTCTAAGCCAAATACATCAAGCGGCAAGATGCGCAACCAATCCGAATTTATCAAATCCGCCAAAGGAGCTAAATGTGCATCTAATTGCAAAGAAACCAATGAGTCATAGCTAACGCCTAAGGCTTTTGCCAAAGAAGCAATTTTATTTGCTTTTGGATACTTTTTCCCTTTTTCAATTTCATTCAGGTAAGAGATAGATAGGTCTGCTTTCTCGGCTAAGTCTGCCAAGTGAAGTTTTTTTTCTGTGCGGAGTTTGCGCACCTTCAACCCTAATATTAGGCGAATATTCTCCTCGCTTATGGTAGCATTATTCATGGTTTTTTCTTTAACAGCAACAAAAATACAATATAAAATCAAAAATATCAAAAGAGCAAGGTTTCAAACTTTGTATGGCTAAAACATAAAAACAGTAACATTTTGATATTTTATTTAATTTTTCAAAGATAATGAAACTTTTTGACACTTAGCGAAGTATATGAAATAAAATATTTTTAATTTTTAGCGAAATTTCGCTGTTTATTCAAATTCGCTTTATATCTTTGCATATCAGCATTTCAAAACTCTTTCTATCATGACTCAAGAATTCATTACCTTGCCCGATGCTACCATAAAAGGAGAACTTAAAGATGCGTATCTTGAGATACTCACTCCAGAGGCATTGGCTTTTGTAGCCCACTTGCACAAACAGTTTGCTGTACAACACAAAAAGTTGTTAGAAAAACGTGTGCGTGTACAAGAGGCTATAGATAAAGGCATCTTGCCTACTTTCCTACCCGAAACACAACACATCAGGGAAGGCAAGTGGCAAGCGAATGATGTACCCGCCGATATTCAAGACAGGCGAACCGAAATCACGGGACCTGTAGAGCGCAAAATGATTGTCAATGCCCTCAATTCAGGTGCGAAGGTATTCATGGCAGATTTTGAGGATTCCAACTCGCCTACTTTAGAAAACTGTATCGAAGGGCAAATTAACTTGCGTGATGCCATTCGCCATAACATTGATTTTACTACGCCACAAGGCAAAACTTATAATTTAGCAGAAAAACACGCGGTTTTGATGGTGCGCCCTCGCGGTTGGCACTTGGTCGACAAGCACATTTGGGTAGAAGATGAACCCATTTCAGCAGGAATTTTAGATGTAGGTTTGTATTGTTTCCACAATGCACAAGCTTTGATGGCTCAAGGCTCTGCACCTTATTTTTACTTGCCCAAAATGGAAAGTCATCTCGAAGCAAGATTATGGAATGATATTTTTGTGGAGGTACAAACATACTTAGGTATTCCACAAGGCACCATCAAAGCAACCGTTTTGATTGAAACGATTTTGGCTTCTTTCGAGATGGAAGAAATCATTTACGAACTACGCGAACACATGGCGGGCTTGAATGCAGGGCGTTGGGACTATATCTTCAGTGCTATCAAGAAATTTGTGCAATATCCTGATAAAATTTTCCCTGACCGCGTACAAATCACTATGGCGGTGCCTTTTATGCGTGCTTATGCGAAGTTATTGGTAAAAACCTGCCATAAACGCAACGTACACGCTATAGGTGGTATGGCGGCTTTCATACCCAGCAGGAAAGATGAAGAAGTAAACAAAAACGCTTTTGCCAAAGTGAAGGCAGACAAAGAAGCAGAGGCAATTTTGGGCTTCGATGGCACGTGGGTAGCACACCCTGACCTTGTGCCTGTGGCTATGGGCATTTTCGACAACGTATTGGGCAATAGAAACAACCAAAAAGAGGAAGGATTTAGCCGACATTATTATGTGGATGCTTACGACTTGCTCAATTTCTCCATAGAGGGAGGCAAGGTTACAGAAGCGGGTTTTCGCCTGAATATCAATGTGGGCATTTTATACATCGAGTCTTGGCTCATGGGTGTAGGTGCGGCAGCACTTTACAACCTGATGGAAGACGCAGCGACTGCCGAAATTTCCCGCGCCCAATTATGGCAATGGATTCATCACGAAAACGTCTGGTTAGATAATGGCACGCCTATTACGGCTTCTTTGTATAGGCAATACTTGCCTGAAGAATTAGCCAAAATCAAAGAATATGTTGGTGAAGAACGCTATCAAGTAGGCAAGTTCGACAAAGCCGTACAACTGTTCAATGAATTGGTACTTGCACCCACGTTTTCTGAATTTCTTACCCTCAAAAGTTACGATTTTATTTAACCACCCCGCCGTGGTTTGTGTCCTCACAAACCACAGATAAATTTTTACGCAGGCGAGCCGCCTACGCTACAAAACCAACCCTTTCCATTTTAATCCTCATGAAAAGTCAAGAAAAACAAGCCAAAATACACGCCCTCATTGCTGATTGGAGCAAAAACCCTCGTTGGACAGGCATCGAAAGACCTTATACAGCCGAAGACGTAGTAAGTTTGCAAGGTTCATATCGCATAGATTATAGTATTGCGCGTATGGGCGCGGAACGTCTTTGGAAGTTGCTCCAAGAAAAGGAATATGTGTCTGCTTTAGGAGCTATGACAGGAAACCAAGCTATACAGGAAGTGCAAGCTGGCTTACAAGCTATTTATTTGAGTGGCTGGCAGGTGGCGGCAGATGCCAATGGTTCAGGACAAATGTATCCTGACCAAAGTCTTTACCCTGCGGACTCTGTGCCAAAGGTTGTAGAGCGCATCAATCACGCGCTTTTGCGTGCAGACGAAATTTCTACTTTGCAAGGCGATAATGCTGTGCATTGGCTCGCGCCCATAGTGGCAGATGCAGAAGCAGGCTTTGGAGGCAATTTGAATGCGTTTGAATTGATGAAAGCGATGATTCGTGCAGGCGCGGCGGGCGTTCACTTCGAAGACCAACTTTCTTCTGCCAAAAAATGCGGACACTTGGGAGGCAAGGTATTAGTGCCTACGCAAGAAGCTATAGACAAACTTATCGCGGCGCGTTTGGCGGCTGATGTCATGGGTGTGGCTACTATCATCGTGGCACGTACAGATGCAGATGCGGCGGACTTGATAACTTCAGACATTGATGCACGCGACCAGAAATTTATCATAGCAGGCAAGCGCACTACTGAAGGGTTTTATTATGTGCGTAACGGCATCGAGCAGGCGATTGACCGCGCTTTGAGTTACGCGCCTTTTGCTGATATGTTGTGGATGGAAACCTCTAACCCAAGCCTAAGCGAAGCCAAAGCCTTTGCAAAAGCTGTACACAAAGAATTTCCGAATAAATTATTGGCTTATAACTGCTCACCTTCTTTTAATTGGGCATCTAAACTAAGCAAACAAGAAATGCTTACCTTCCGCGAAGAATTGGCTTCTTATGGTTTCAAATTCCAATTTATCACGTTGGCAGGTTTCCACGCCTTGAATACGTCTATGTTTGAGTTGGCAATAGCTTACAAAGAGCGTGGCATGGCGGGCTATTCTGAATTGCAAGAGCGTGAGTTTGCTTTGCAACCTTATGGCTTCAAAGCAGTGAAGCACCAAACTTTTGTAGGAACAGGCTATTTTGATGCGGTACAAAACACGATACAACAAGGCAATTCTTCTACTGTAGCCTTGAAAGATTCTACCGAAACAGCGCAGTTTTAGGCTTGCCTGCTATGCCTTCATAAAAAATTAGTTGTTCCGCTTCTTTAGAGAGGTGGAACAACTAATTTTTTAACTCTCAAAGATAACGCCTATAGTGTATCTGTAGATTGAACACAAAATAAAAAAAATGATTTTTTAACGGGCTTTGCGCTACCACGCAAAGAGATTTTTGATTTTTTGGGGTATTCAATAACCTGTTTCTATACAAAACTCTCCAAAAGGAATTTGCTTGATTTGTTCTAAAATATCAGCATCAATAGGAAAAGCATAATCGTCTTGAAACCACAAAATATACAAAAATGAATAGTCGTTTGAAGTATCACGAAATACACCATCATACATTAGCGTAGCACAACAAACCACCATAGGCAAGGCTATAAAGGGTTCAAATGTTCTATCTGTAGGTTCTGTTTCCGTAATTTCAATTCCAAGTTCATCTAATAATGCTAATAATCCTTCTTCATCAACGCTTTTACGCTCCATTGGTTTTTGTGTAGGTTCTATCAAATAAACGTCTCGTCCGTAACACAATTCTTTAGCCCATTTTCTTGCAGACTCAAGAAAATGCACATTAATTTTTTCGTTAGGATAACCTAGCATAAGACCATTGTAAACGCCTTTTTGATGTATGGAATCAATGTGAGCATCTTTTCCGTTTTCTATTGTAACTTGCCTACCTTCATGGGTATAGGGAAACATACGCATATAAATAAAAAAATTAGAGGGTTAGAAAAACATACAGCACATACAAAATAATGGGAGTAGAAGCTCCTATGAGGTATTTTTTCATAATGAGGGCAAAGATAACACACTTGCCTACCAAAAACAAAAGCTTGCCTACCCAATTACGCTTGCAATGTAAAAATAGTGATTTCAGGCAAGATGCCTAAGCGCATAGGAAAGCCGTCTGTATAGCCAAATCCTCGGTTCACATACAAATATTGATTTTCTTTTTGATAAAGTCCTGCCCATTGTTCAAATACAAATTGGGCGGGGCTAATTTTAATATTTCCCCATTCTATGCCCATCTGCATACCATGTGTATGTCCTGAAAGAGTCAAATAAATACTTGGTGTTTGTGGGCGTATTTCTGCGTCCCAATGCGAGGGGTCATGCGAAAGTAAAATTTGTGTTGTTACTTCTTTGTCTATATTTTCAAAGGCTTTGGCGAGTTTTCCGTAACGTGGAAACTTACGAATTTTACTCCAATTTCCTACACCCAACATGGCTATTTTTTCCCCGCTTGCTTCTATGTAAGTATGCGAGTCTATCAATAAATGCCACCCTAATTTTTTGTGTGCATGGATAAGTTGTTGCATATTGTGGGCTTTCGCTTGTGGATTTGCCCAAGTGGTATAATCTCCATAA
>JAYTNK010000217.1:0-2497 GCA_043748375.1 Cytophagales bacterium | reverse complement strand
ATATTAAAACATAAATAAAAAATAAAATTTCTTTGTAATTTACAAATAGTTAAAAAATCACAAGACTATCATTTTTCTTGTATATTGTTTACCACCTATTAATGCTTGTACGAGGTAAACACCTGTTGTTAATCCTCTAAACTCAAAACCTGTGTGGGAGGCAAGGCTATTTGTATGCAAAATAGGAGTAGCATTTTGTATGAGTTGCCCTTGTGCATTAAATACTTGGACAGTGGCGGTTTCTTGTCCCAAAACAGTTATTCGAAAACTACCTGTATTGGGGTTGGGAGCTATTTGCATGGGATTAGTAACACCTTCATAAATACCTTGGTGGTACATGAAAACTGAAGTTCCTGAGCAACCCAAATTATTTGTAACCGTCAAAGAATACTTACCTGAGTCCAAAGGCATATAAAAAGGCTGTGTTGCTCCCAAAACGGGTATGCCATTGTAATTCCATTGATAGTTTTTGGCAGTAACTTTCGATTCAAGTAGTCCACCCTTAAGGGCTATTTCAGGTATAGGCGACTCAAGCATAGTGGTTGAAATAGTTTTTGTAGTGGTAAAATCGCAGGGAAAGCTAAGTGTTCCCGCATTATAAGTGGCTTTCACTTCATATGTACCACCTTTTTTTGCATACAACACGTTGCCATTTTTCAAGAAATTTGTTACCAACTTCCACTCAAAAGCTGAAGGAACTTGTTGCGCTTGAGCATTCAAGCGTACGCTATCTCCCTCGCAAAAAACAAGACTTGGGCTATATGTAAGCAAAATTGTTGGCACTGGGCGCACAAACACACTATAAGGTGTAGAAACTTGCCCACAAGCAGGATTCTGACTATCATAAACTTCAGCTCGATACAAGCCTGAATTTGAAATAGTTAGCTCTTGGGCAGTTTCGCCTATTATCATCTCGTCGCCTGCAAACCATCGGTAGGCAAGATTGGGAATAATGCCTATTACTTGCGCCTTAAGTTTCAAAGTAGTATTGGGGCAAATACGGTCTATACCCACAGGTTCAGAAACCACCATAGGGGCAGGGACTACGCCACCCGCTCCCACAGCAACGGTTACAGCTTGCGCAGTAAGCCATACGCTTGCAGGCAAACAGTCATTGCGCACACTTACTGTATAAACGCCGCTTACAGTAGGCGTAAAACTATCGCTATTACTTACTTCTGGGTTTGTGTTGCCATCAAGTAAAAACCAACGATATTTCAAAAAATTACCGTCAGACAAGACACGTAGTGTTACGGGGTTTTCGCAAACATTGAACAAAATGGATAAATTAGCAAGAGTAGGTGCGGTAATGAACCGAACGATTATAGGTACTGAAGTTTCTGAGGCACAGTCATTGGTGGGTGTACTGACGCGCAAAGCATACGTACCTGATGTGGTTGCTTGGTAAATAATAGTTGTTTCACCTGCTATAGGTAATCCATCTTTGAGCCATTGGTATTGCACACCTGTAGCATCGGCAGAGGTCATACGCAAGAGTACATTGCCTGTAGCTCCACAGAAATCTGCGCCTGAAGGTGCGCTAATAATAGGTTTATTAGCCCCTTGTTTAATGGTAACACCCAAAGTATTGGAAAGGTTAGAAGTTCCGCAAGCATTACTTGCCTGCACACTATAGATAGCAGTTTCGGAGGCAAGAAAAGTGTTTTGAGCAGAAGTAGCTATCAATATGCCGTTTTTAAACCATTGATACGCACTTCCTGCTCCTGCCATAGTGGCTTGCAAAAGCAACTTGCCTGCACAAGTAGTAAGCGTGGAACTAGTAAGCGTGATATTACTTATAGGGGGAGTTGCCACATCTACCACGTTTACAGTATCTGTATAAAGTATTCCACAATCACTATAAACCTCTGCAAAATATGAACCTGCAGTCGTAACAGAAAGCGTGGGATTGCTTTCTCCTTGCAATTCATCTACCCCCTCATACCATTGCAAAAACAGCGTCAGTCCGTTTGCTTGTGTACTCAAAACGACTTCGGTTACACCACAACCCAACGAAGGCACAGTACCTGACAAATCAAGTTGTGTACTTGTGGCGGCTGTACTAAACGATACTACGAGTGGTAAAGAAGTAGCCTCTCCACATTTATTTGATGTTTTTACTGTATAAATGCCTGTCTGAGAAGCGCGATAAGTAAGTCCATTAAGAAAGGGAAAAAGCGTATTATAAACCAATTGCCCATCTTTAAAATACGATACTTGTGTAGGTGCACCTCCTGTTAATTCATCAGGAATCAATAAAATAGTACTGCCTGCACACAATACACCACCAAAAGGATCACTTCTTAGTTTTACTTGTGTGGGGGCTGTACTACTCACTACTATAAAATCAGCGGATATTTTTTCGCCACAACCATTTTTTGCTTTTACAAAATATGTACCTACAGTACTTACTGTCAAACTATTACCTATTCCAATAATAGTAGGCGAACCTTGTTTAAACCATTGATATCCATCGACTATGCCAATCGTAGTAGCA
>JAYTNK010000216.1:0-4856 GCA_043748375.1 Cytophagales bacterium | reverse complement strand
AGTCAGAATTTTAGAAGCAAGGGGCGTGTCTGTAAGCGAGGGTGCGATAGCATTTACCCGAATTTGGTGTGTAGCCCATTCCGCTGCAAGCGATTTAGTCAAGCCTTCTACTGCAGATTTTGCTATAGCAATACTACTATGAAAATTCATACCCAAAGCAGCCGCTACAGTACTGAACATGACTACACTCGCGCCTTCGGCTTTTCGCAGGCGAGGGAGGAGTATTTGCAAAATACGTACCGCACCGAGTACATTCACTTGAAAATCTTGCAAAATTTCTTCCTCTGTGAATCTATGAAAAGGCTTAAGATTAATTGTCCCTGGACAATACGCTATGCCATGCAAAACATCAGGCAATACGTCTAAAACCTGTCCTATAGGTTGCGTAACGTCTAACTGTATGTGTGGCACGGCTAAGGTTGGTGCGTGCCTTGAAGCTACCCAAATTGCTTGGTTCTCTTGTTTTAATTGGGAAGCAAGTGATAATCCTATACCAGAACTACCTCCTACAATGAGGAAATTTTTGACCATATACACATAACTTGCCTACATAACATTTTGTTTTTTTAGTATTGATTTTCACTAAAATTCCAATACTGTATTAAGCCAATAGCGGCTCGTTTCGAGCAAAAATATGAGCAAATATCAGTAGCGGTGGCAGAAGAGCTAATTGATAAAATATTGACTATAAGGGGTTTGTTTTTTACTATACCTCAAAATTAATCAACATAGATTATGTGCTTAGTTTCATATTTAGCTTCAAATATTATATTTCAAAAAAACAGTTTAAATGTTGTATCTACAAATATCTGGCTATATTTTTTTGTATGGTAGGCAAGTTGTATATTTGTGAGGATTATATAGCCCACAAAACATATAAAATGTTCAATAAAAAGCTGTTACAAGAAAACGAAGCCTTAAAATTACGCATTATTGCCCTCGAAAAGCAAATAGATAATCCTAAAACTGGCTTGGAAGACTACTTTCGAAGAGCGATTGAGCAAGTCCCTTTATTTGGTATTATTGTTAGTCCCGCAGGCAAGATAGTTTATTGCAATAGTTATGGCTTAAACTTTGTTGGTTGGGAAGTAGGCGAATTGATAGGGCAAGATTATTTTGATGTATTTGTACCCAAAAACGACCAAACAGGACGCAGGCAAGATTATGAACGCGCCATTAAACGTGCAGGTTATTGGGAAGAAAATATGCGCACCATCGTTACTAAATTAGGCGAGTTAAAATACTTAAACTTCAGTGCCGTTGTACTAAAAGATGAAATGGGTAACATATCGGGACTTGCCAAAATAGGTGCGGACATTACCGAGCAAGTAGGCACTTCTAACGCCCTCCAAAACAGCAATGAGGCTTTGCAAGACTTGTTTGATAATTCCAATGACTTGATATTTATTTGCACTATGACACGCAAGTTTCTATTTGCCAACAGAGCTTTTATGCAAAAAGTAGGCTATGAAGTTGATGAATTAAGTACATTAAATATTAAACAACTTTTGCATCCACAAAGTAAAAGCCAAACCTATTTAGATTTAATAAAAATTGTGCGTGGACAAGGCTATGTGAAGTTTGAAACTAGCCTTATTACCAAACAAGGGCGCAGGCTTTATTTAGAAGGCAATGTTAGTTGTAGATTAGAAGAAAATAAACCTGTAGCCATGCGTGGCATTCTCTATGATACTACCGATAAAATTAGAGCAGAAAAGGCGCAAAGTTTATATTATAGCATTGCCAATCTTGCCGTACAAAGCAAAAACTTAAAAGAGCTTTACAAACGTATCCATGAGGAATTGGGAAAGGTTATCGAGGTAAATAATTTTTATATCAAACTCTATAGTGATGATAAAAAAGATATTTTATTCCCTTATTATGTTGATGAAGAGCGAAAACACTTGCCTACCATTTACAAAAGACCACTTGGCAGAGGGCTAACGGACTATGTGATGGAAAAGAAAACGCCCATGTTCTTGTACGAAGAGGATATTTTACAACTCAATATTTACAGCAAAATAGAAACGTTTGGTAAAGTGCCTAAAGTATGGATTGGCGTTCCATTGTGGTTTGAAAACGAAGTGATAGGGCTTATTTCTGTCAAATCTTATCAGAGCCAAAATACTTATAACCACGCAGACCTTGAGCTTTTGGACTTCATTTCAGGGCAAATAGCCCTCGCCATTCGCCGCAAACGCGCCGAATTGGGTATGATAGCCAGCGAAAAAAAGTTTAGGAATATTTTTGAGTCTTTCCAAGATATATATTATCATGCGGACTTAAATGGTAAAATTATTTTAATCAGCCCTTCAGTAGAAGAAATAACAGGCTACACCCAAGCCGAAATTACAGGCAAGAGTTTAGGCGAATTTACCACATCTGCCAAGAAATTGCCCGAATTTTTGCATGATATTTTTGTACAAACTAAACTCAAAAATTATGAAACAGGCTTGCGCACCAAATCAGGACGTGTGATAGAATCTATTTCAAACATTAAACTTACTTACGATGATGAGGGGCAACCTTATGGGCTTGAGGGGGTAATACACGATATTACAGAACCCAAACGTGCCTCAGAAGAAACACTTAAAGCCAAAGAGTTAGCAGAGCAATCGCTGAAAGTTAAAGAGAGTTTCTTGGCAAATATGAGCCACGAAATTCGTACACCCATGAACGGTGTGATAGGCATGATAGATTTGATGCTTGCCTCCCCTTTAAATGAAAAGCAAACCGACTATATGCAAACCGTCAAAAAGTCTTCAGAAACATTGATGGAAATCTTAAACAATATCCTTGACCTTTCTAAGATTGAGGCAGGCAAGATGAAATTGCATAAACGTCTCACAGACTTTCACGAAGCCCTGCAAAAGATTAAGCACTTATTTACCCAACAAGCAGAGGTAAAGCAAAATAATATTCGAGTAGAAATAGACAAAGACGTACCACACTATTTGATAGCAGACGAAACCCGCCTCTTGCAAATCATGGCAAACCTTACCTCAAATGCTGTGAAGTTTACTACACAAGGCAATATTATTCTAAAGGCTTCTGTATTGGAAAAACAAGGCAAGAAATACCATATAAAAGTAGCCGTACAAGATACAGGCATTGGTATTGCCAAAAAAGATATTAAATTATTGTTTGATATTTTTAGCCAAGTAGATAATTCTTTCGCGAAGTCGCAAGGGGGTACAGGGCTTGGACTGGCTATTTCAAAAGAATTGACTAAGCTCATGGACGGTGAGATAAATGTAGAATCTACCCCCGACAAAGGTAGCACATTCTGGTTTACGTTTAAAGCCATCAGCACCTCGCGTACTTTCGAGCAAAGCTATGCCGAAGAGAATCAACAAGAAGTTTGGCAGATAGACTTGAGCCACCTCCAGCCACATATTCTAATTACAGACGACAACGAAATAAACAGACGAGTCGCCTCTGAAATTCTCAAAAAAGTAGGCTGTAAAATAGACTTTGCGCCTTCAGGCAAGGTTTGTATTGAGAAAGTGCAACTCGCCCACCGCAACCACAGCCCATATAGCTTGATTTTGATGGATATTCAGATGCCCGACCTCGATGGCGTACTTACCACACGCTTACTGCGGGACTTAGGCATTGACTTGCCTCCCATTATCGCCATGACTGCCTACGCCATGCGCCAAGACCGCAAAAAGTTTATTGCCAAAGGACTTGATGACTATTTGGCAAAGCCTGTGAATGCTTATGAATTAATTAAAATGGTAGAACGCTATCTTAACTTTCCCTCTAAATTGAAAGCGGAGGAGGCGATGCCATCTCTACACTCGCCTCAAGGACAAGCAGGGGAGGAGATAGACCTCGAAAAAATAGCCCAATTACTTAAATATGGAGGCAAGGACTTGGTAGCCGAAACATGGGAGGTATTCATACATGAAACAACCGCGTTTATCGATACCATTGAATACGCCCTTGCCTGCCAACAATACCACGACATCGCTGAGCCTTTGCATACGCTCAAAGGCAATGCAGGCACGCTCGGCATTAGGCAAGTTTATAACGTAGCCACAAACATGGAACAACAACTCAAGCAACCCGACAACCATCTTGCCTCCCTTTGGAACAACTTAAAGTGGGCATTTAACGCTTTCAAACAACATTATAAAGGCTATTTGGAAAACATGCCCTGAAAAACAAACAAAAAAATAACGAAAACTTGTTTGTAATCAAAAAAAAACATACCTTTGCTAATCATAACTTATCAAACATGAAATCTATCCTACTCGCGCTACTATGTTTTTGTAGCTTAAACCACACCTTTGCACAATCTATTGAACTTACAGAAAACTCCCCTTATACGCTCCCTTCGGGCATTACGGTTATTTATAACATCAAAAGTAGTAGCCAAAAAGACGTAGGCAAGAAGGGCGAATTTAGCCGACACGAAGTTACACTCACCGTGTCAAATGATGGTGGTTGTGATTGGATTCGTGTATTTAACGGCAACGAACGCAGCACCAACGCCAGCGAATATCCTGTAGTGCGCATAGATTGTATCAATGCAACAGGTATGCGTATGACCAGCAAAGGTGATGACATTGAAGCAGAGCAATTTAATGCTGTGCAAACGCAAAGCACAGTAGTAAATGGCAAAACCCAACAAACACGTACTAATATTCATGTGGGTTACGCGCTCATGCGTGGGCAACGTATCCAAAAAAACTATATTTATATTGTTCCATTGAACGAAAAACCCAAAGTGAACGTAAGACCGTTCTAAATAATATTTTAAGCCGTTGTTTGTGTCCTCACAAACGACTACAGCATGGTTGTTTGCGAGGACACAAACAACGGCAATCAAATCATCAAATCATCAAATC
>JAYTNK010000215.1:0-1934 GCA_043748375.1 Cytophagales bacterium | reverse complement strand
GTGTGCAGAGGAAGGAATAAGCGCGACATTTCTATGTCCTTCTCCTTTGTGAAGTAGGTAAGCGCGAATAGCCATCAAGCCTGCGTACTCACCTTGCGCTCCCGAATTGGGTTCAAACTCGTACCTGCAAAGCCTGTGATTTCGCTCAACCAACGCTCAAGCTCTGTGAAAAGTTGGGTATAACCTTGTGTTTGAGTGCGAGGTGCAAAAGGGTGAATGCCCCCAAATTCGCGCCATGTTACAGGTATCATTTCTGCGGTGGCGTTTAGCTTCATCGTACAAGAACCAAGCGCAATCATAGAATGAACCAAGGATAAATCTTTGTTTTCCAACTGTTTCATGTATCTCAACATCGAGTGTTCGGTGTGATGTGTATTGAAAACAGGGTGTGTCAAATATTTGCTTGTGCGCATGAGGTCATCAGGCAAACGCAAGGCTAAATTTTTGGCAGTACTTTTGGTGTAAGTAGTAAAAGCTGTTTTTTCTTTAGTACTTTGCTCTTTTTGCAAAATACCTGTGAAAAGTTTGAATATAGCCGTTACGTCTTCTATCGTTTTGGTTTCATCAAAGCTAATCCCTACCTTGCCTGCCCCCGCATAATAGCGGAAGTTTATTTGTGCTTTTTCGGCTGTTTTTTGTAATTTCTCGATGTCTTTGGTGGGTACTTCTACAGTGAAGGTATCGAAATAATGCTTGTTTTCTGTAACAAAGCCTAATTTTTCGAGTCCTTGTTTAGTAAGTTGTGTAAGTCCATAAATACGTTCTGCTATTTCGCGCAAGCCTTCAGGCCCATGATAAACCGCATACATACTCGCCATTACAGATAAAAGTACTTGAGCCGTACAAATATTAGAAGTAGCTTTTTCACGTCTGATATGCTGTTCGCGGGTTTGCAATGCCATTCTATAGGCTTTATTGCCTTCTGCATCTATAGAAACCCCAATAATGCGACCAGGTATTTGGCGTTTGTACTCATCTTTGGTAGCAAAAAACGCAGCATGAGGTCCACCATAACCCATAGGTACGCCAAAGCGTTGGGCTGAACCTACTACAACATCTGCACCCATTTCGCCTGGTGATTTCAACAAAGTAAGGGCTAATAAATCAGTAGCAACTGCAGCAAAAATACCTAATTCTTTGGCACTTGCGATAAGGTTGGTATAGTCATATACTTCTCCGTTTGAAGCAGGATATTGCAAGAGCATACCATAGATTTCAGGCAAGGTCAAATCAACGGTTTCGTGATTGCCTATCAAAAGTTTGATGCCAAGCGGTGTAGCACGTGTTTTGAGTACGTCAATAGTTTGGGGGTGGCAAAGCTCTGATACAAAAAACGTTTCAGCACTTTTGCGTGCGCCTTTGCGGAGACTATGCAACATGGTCATAGCTTCAGCTGCGGCAGTGCCTTCGTCAAGCAAGGAAGCATTGGTAATTTCCATAGAGGTCAAGTCCATGACAACCGTTTGGAAATTGATAAGGGCTTCTAAGCGACCTTGGGCTATTTCGGCTTGGTAGGGGGTATAGGCAGTGTACCAACCTGGATTTTCAAGGATATTCCTTAAAATAACATTGGGCGTGTGCGTATCGTGATAGCCCATACCAATAAAAGATTTGAAGACTTGGTTCTTGCCTGCCAATTTTTTAAAATCGGCTAAAAATTCCTGTTCTGTTTTAGCCGCTACCACCTTAAGGGGCTTGGGCAAGCGAATAGAGGCGGGAACAGTCTTTTCAATCAGTTCTTCAAGGCTTTTTACACCAATGAGTTGGAGCATCTTTGCCATATCTTGGGCAGAAGTCCCATGGTGGCGATTTTCAAATTTGTCCGCGAAATCTAATTTTAGAGGCATGGAGAGGGTTTTATTTTTGCCCCAAAATTAGTGATTTTTTATGGATTTTGCAATCTTATTATCAAAAAAAGAACCTTGCCTACAGGT
>JAYTNK010000214.1:0-10699 GCA_043748375.1 Cytophagales bacterium | reverse complement strand
CTTGCCCTGAGAATGAAACGGCAGGCGAGGCAAAGATTGTTTCGGCTACTTTTTCAACCGTTACCGTACTTTGCACAACGACTACTTTGGTAGTTTCTTGTGCGACAGGTATAGCTTGCTCGGTTCTATTTTTTACATAGGCAAGTATATCTTTTTTGGTAACTCTATTTTCTGCTCCTGTTCCTATGATAAGGGAGAGTTCTTGCATAGTTATGCGTTCCTCTTTCGCAATATTCAGCACGAGTGGAGAATAAAAACGGTTTTCAGCAGGTTTGTCTAAGATTTTATATCCGTTGCTGGAGCTTTCAGCTTGGGTTGCAGGAGTTTCAATGGATGTTGCTACAGGTGTGGTGGGGGTAGGCGAGTTGCTTACAACCGCCTCCTTGTCTGTACTAATAAGCGCAATCGGTTTGCCTACTCCAACTACCTCACCTTCTTGAACGAGAATTTGATGCAAGACACCAGCATTGATAGCGGGTATTTCTGTATCCACTTTGTCGGTAGCTACCTCCAGCACAGGCTCGTCTTGGGCAATGGCATCGCCCACCTTTTTGAGCCACTTGAGAATAGTGCCTTCCATTACACTTTCGCCCATTTTGGGCATTACCATTTCAACAATTGCCATGATATAGGTAGGGGGTTTCGGGGCTATTTAATTCGATTGCAAAGGTAAATAAAAAAGTTTGCAGAAACCAAAAAAAGCTGTTTTTCCTACTCTATTATTTTCAGTCATAGGTAAATATCGGTAGGTTCTTCTACAGCTACCTAAGTTAAAAAACCTCGGTAGCAGTAGAAGAGTCTGTTTATCAACTAATTGTGAAAAAAGCAGGTAGGCGCAAGAGGTTTGAAAAGTTATGTGGTAAAGTATGCAGGAAGCCTTGACGTATGGTTTTAGCAGAACAAGAAAACAAAGAGAGTTGCTTTTGGAGGATATGAAAGAAGGTGGTGCATTAGAATATGTTGGTTTTTTTAAGTGTTTGATAACCAAGTATTTAAATTCCCAAGAGCATCACGAAGATTCAAACCGTTAAATCATTTTTATTTTGTTATCCCAACCATCCATACCAAATACATCGCTTTTATCGATATTAAAAAACTCAACATAAGCAGTATAGTGCAACAAACTTGCTGAAAAAATATCAGATAAATAAATGGTTATCAATAATTTATGTAGATGGAAAACAACAAGTTTGTAACACGTAACTACTTACTCCTAGAATAGCCCTCTTTTGGTCTTATCCTCTGTTACCTCATCTTCTCCTGTATCTTTTTTGAAGAAGTCGGACATAAGGCTTAAAAGTTTTTCTTTTGCGCCTTGTTGCGCCTTACTTTTTTGTTCTTCTGAATACAAATTATTAGCCTGTAGAGTAGCTGTTTCGCGTTCTGCCAACACCTCGCTCAGTCGTTCTATAACATCTGGGCGTTTTTCTATGATAGGTTGCAAGGCCTCTTTTGTGATTTTGCAGAGTAAAACATCTCTACCCGCACGTATAGTTGCCGTACGCGGTGCGCCTGTAAGTAGTCCCATCTCACCAAAGAATGAGTTTTTGCTCATGCTACCTACTTTCAGGTTTGAGCCATCAGCTTGTTTAACCAATACATCGACTTCGCCTTTTGCAATGATATAGATACACGTTTCTACTTCGCCCTCAAGCACAATACGCTCAGGGTATCCGTACCATGCAAACTCCGCCTTCTTAGCTAATATAATATCATCTTCTTCGCTTAAGCTGGCAAGCGTTTCTACATTGTTCAATAGTTTTACAGCATAATCAATTGGGTCTTCGCTCAATTCATAGTGTTTTGGATATGGCAAAAGCCCTTCGCGACGCGACATATACCAAATAGAGCTAAACAAATCATTGCGCACTTGGTTTAAGTCGTAACTATTGGCACACACTGTAACTAAATATTCGCTAAATACCGACTCCATCGAAACGAGTTGCACCTCTGCCTTGCCTGAAGATAGGGGCGAGTCTTCGCCGCAATATGCCAATAAAGTGCGTATGCGGGCAGGCGAAATAGCCGTACGCATAGTAATAGGAACAGATATGTATCTATTTTCGTCAGGGCGCGAATAATTGATATAGTTTGAGGCAAGAAAATTGGCAGTAGGTATCGTAAGCAAACAGTTATCGATTGTAAGCAAACGAATAGCACGCCAGCCTATTGAATCTACTGTGCCTTCCATGTCGTCTATGCGCAAAAACTCCCCCTTTTTAATGGGTTTATTGATATTAAGCGAGATGGCAGTTATAGCTTTTTTAATAGGGTCAGCCGCTATAAATGCACCAATAGCTCCCGATGCTCCTAAAGTAGCTAAAGTACCTTGGAATAATTTTTCGTAATACAAGGCAACGGAGGCTAAAATTGCCGCTGCAAATATTAAACCGCCCACAATTTGTTGTAGGAACTTAGGCACATACGGCTCACCCGATTCAGGGTCTAATAATACACCATTCCACAAAAAATAACCAATAAGTGTATTGGCTAAATACGCCACTACAAATATATAACCTGCCGTAAAGCTACGATTCAAATCAACCTCAAAGGTAAAAGGAGCGTGTCCGTCAGTAGAAGGGAAATGCCTATTCCCTACATCGCCCTGCAAAAGATTCAACATATCAAATAACTCATACCACATAGGGCGTATGTAAGCCGACATTAAATACAATGCTAACAAAATAGCTACTGTAAATAATAAACTTTTGCTTTTTCGTTGGAATGGCAGGCGATTAGTTAACTGCCAAAAAAGCGCGAGAATGAGTGTAAAAATAGCGAACAAGCCCGAGAAAGCTAGCGCATAATACAAGGTGTGCATAAAAAAGCTATTTTTTGCTATGAATAATTAAGATGCCCAAAGTAAAGCATTTTATTTAAACATTACAAAATTTACTGCAACTTTTTTTTAAAACAATCTTAAATTTAGCAAAGGATTAAAGCGGTTTTGGTGGTAGTGTTCTACTATGCCCTAATGAAAAAAAATAAGACTACAATAGGCTAAACCCACAAAATTTTTCAAGATTTTATGGGTTTAGTTTTAGGTATAATTTAATGTATGTATTGGCTCATAACCAAAATTTTACGCGTTTTATCTTCTGTATCTTTAAGCGGATTGAAGTAACTGCGCAATACAATTTTTTCTTTTTCCTTGCCTATATAAGTAATAACTTCGGTGGCATAATGCCCATCGCTAAGATGCGCCAAAATATCTTGGTAGGCTTCCGAGTCTTGTTCGTCCTCATGAAGTAATTCAGCGTGCAACTTGCCTACCAATTCTGCTTCGTCGTAGCCTAAACAGCGTGCAATTTGGTGATTGGCGGTAATTATTCTGCCATACACATCTAACTCCAATAACATAAAAGAGTTTTGAATGGCTTTGAAAATCTCGCGTTCTTCATCAAAATCCATTACTTCGGTTTCGGCAGGCAAGGGTGCAATTTGCACAATGCTTTCTGTGCTAATATTTCCTACTTTATGGGTAGTATCAGCGAGGTGGCTATAATCGCCCGAATAAATGAGTTGCTTGTTTTCTTCTGCTTCGGTTACTAAGAAATTAACTAATTTGATTATCTCGTATGGCTTGCCTGCCGCGTCAAGAATAGGTATAAGTGTAACATTCATTTTCATTTCGCGGTCTTTTCGCCCTACCATTATGAGGTCATCTACCACTTGCGTTACACCTACTTTCTCTAACTCATGCCATAATTGTTTGTATTCGTTAGAGGCTACAAACTGAGGTTTCAGGAATTTTGTGTATGGTTGGTACAGCATTTCTTCTTCTGATAAACCCAAATGGAAAAGCAGTTTATTGTTTACACTCAATATTTTGCCTTGCATATCTATCTCCAGCATAGCAAAAGCAGTATTTATTTTGTTGAACAGTTCAGCCAATTCTAACTCGCGTCTGTGCATTTCAACTTGTTTTAATTCAATTTGAATACGCAACTGCATCAATTCGTCTTGGTTTTTTGAGTGTTCCCCATCGTTTTGTTTTGTTTGTTGTTTTTGAGCTTCTATACTTTCTTGGAGATAGTTTACTTCTATTTCGCGGTCAGCAAGGTGTTGTTGTACAGTTTCAAGGTCTTTTATTTTTTGTTGAATATTGCTGTATTGTGTTTGGATATAGTTGTCGGGTGAGCTATAAGCTTCGAGCTTGCCTGCCAATTCGGTTGCAAGTGCTTCTTTTTCGCGCAATTCGGCAACAAGGTGGGAAATTTCGGGAGCTTCTGCCGCTTGGACTTCTGCTTCTTTCAATTGTTTTTGGAGGTGTTCTACTTCGTTTTCTTTAAGTGTGGCGTATTGTTTTATATTTTCGAGGTCTTCAGAGGCATCTTCAAAACTCTTATTTACTGACTCAAATGCTTCTGTATAGCGTTTTATTTCCTCTTGCATTTGTTCCATGCTTTCGTGTTGCTCGGCTATTCGGGAGGCAAGCTCGCTTGCCTGCGAGTCAGAAGTTATTTGGGGAGCATTGGTTTTAAATGTGCGTAGGGTAGCTTCTTTCTCCTCCAATTCCTTGTTCAAGCGTTCGTTTTCGCGGGTAGCGAGTGGGTTTGCTTGCAGTTGATTAAGCATATATTGTGTAACTAGTAACTCGTCTTCTTTTTTAGAAAGGCGGGTTTGCAATTCTTGCATATCACGTTGTTGGCGTTGAGTATCAGCTTCGTATTGGCGTAGTTCTTCCTTCAGCCCTTGCAAAAAGCCGTCTTTTTGAGTTACCTCCTCTTTGAACGCAGTTAGAATAATTTGTTGGGTTTCGTAATCTGCCTGTAGTTGGGTATATTGCGCCTCTAATTGTTGCGTGAGTTCGTTTTTTTGGTTATAATCATTTTGTAGGGAGGCAAGAAGCGTATTTTTATCTGCACTCTCTGCTTGCAGTGTCTGCAACTCAAGTTCTCGTTGTTGGGCAGTTTGTTGCCATGCTTGCCAAATTTGGGTTTGGATATGCCATTGTTGTTCAAGGTTTTCGAGGGCAGTTCCTTTATTTTCGATTTCTTGTGAGGCAACTTTCATAGACTCCAATTGTTCCACATAGTTAATGTGTTCCAATTCAAGTGCTTGTTGCAGTTGCTGTTGCAAGGTTTCTTTTTGTTGCAACACGTTTTGTAAGTGGCTTATCTCAGCAGGCACTTGCGTGTTGGCTATTGTATCCTGTAGCTGTGTATGTAGGGAGGCAAGCATTTGCTCTTTTTGTTGCAGGCTTTTTTCTTGGCGTATGATTTCCTCTAAAAACCGTTTGCTTTCATTTTCTCTATCGCCTACCTCATTTTGTAATTTTTCCAGTTCTTGTTTTCTTTCTTGTAATACGTGGCTTTGACGCTCTACCTCTTCCTGTTTCCAATGCAACGAATCGGTAAGGTCTTGTATTTGCTTTTCTTGACGTTTTAACACATCTTGGTGAGCAATATGTGTGGTTTGTGAATCCGTAAGTGTGGCTATTTCTGTTTGTTGTTGTTGCCACTCCATGCGGATATGCGCCAACGCAGTTTGTGCGTCGAGCAGTTCTGTATTAAGTTTTGAGAAAATTTCAGCAGAGATACCTGTTTCATTACTTTCAAAATTGCCTATTAAGCCTTGTAATTCTAATTCTTTGCGTTGCAATTGCTCGCGCAATAATTGTAGTGCCTCATCGCGTTTACGCAACTCTTCTTGTTGGCTTTTAAATTCTTCAGATTGTTGCAAACTTTCTATCAATAATTCTTTAGTACTTTGATTATTGATTATACTTTGCAAAACAGCGGCAACGCTACGACTCATGCGTTCCAACAAAGTAACATAACGGGGTTTTAACTTACTCAACATAGTAAGTTCTACAATTCCATATACGCGGTCATTGAATACAAGTGGCGAGATAGCCAAAAAACAAGCACTGATACGCCCCAAAGAGGAGTCTAATTGTGTTTCCACGTTATCTAAGCATAACAACTCCTTTGATTTAGCTACTTGTCCTACCAAACCCTCTCCTAGATTGAACGATGTCCTATCCATGGTTTCTACTGTACACGCATAACCGCCTGTAGCATTTACACGCTGCGAATCGTGATTAACAGTGAAAAACGCCCCATATACTGCTCCTGTAACTTTAGCTATATAGGTTATAACTTTTTCTGAAAATTTACGGAGTGAGCTGTCATAATTTTGACGCAAAATCTCATCAAATTGGCTCATATTCGAATCTAACCACATACGGTCTTCCAGCTTACGCTTCTCTTCAAGAAAGCCCGATTCTAAGGCTTTATATTCTTCATACGAAATGCTTCCTTCAGTATGATTGCCATTTGTACTCTGTGGGAGTATAGTGGCAATTTCGTGGATATATTGTTGCGTTGTTTCCATGTGTCAAAACGGAGTTTAGATATTTATTTAACCTCCTAAATTCTAATAATACAAATTAAGTACCAAAAAATCAAAGCACCAAAAAACGCGTGTTTTTTTGTAAATTTTTTTGAATAGCACAAAGAAATATTTGGAAAATACCATAAAACTACCTACCTTTGCGTTATGTTTCGTATAAACGCTTGCACTAAAGAGTACAATCAATATCTACCCGCCTAAATACCTTGCCTACACTTTTTTGGCTTGTATTTCTTAGTTAGGAACGGATTTTGTATCTGTTCTTTTTTTGTATCTGTTTTAGCCTATGTTTATTAGTTAGCAATAAGCATTAAATAATAGGCTTCTTGCGAAAGTATTATTATAAAACAAGCCTGCACACGCTATTTTGAGAAAAGGCTGTTGTGCAAATAACACCAACCCCCTCACTTACAAGACTATGTTAATAGGTCTTGTAACTTTTTTTATGCTATAATCTTAAAATTTTAAATAAAAAAATGGCGAAAATTTCGTATTACACCCAAGAAGGCTTGGACAGACTGAAAGATGAGTTAAGTTTCTTACGTACCAAAGGCAGAGCTGATATAGCTCGCCAAATAGCCGAAGCGCGCGATAAAGGCGATTTGAGCGAAAATGCAGAATATGATGCCGCTAAAGATGCACAAGGCTTGTTAGAATCTAAAATAGCCAAACTCCAAGAAGTTGTGAGTAATGCTCGCTTAGTAGATATTAGCCAAATAGATGCCTCAAAGGTTTCTATATTGTCCACTGTACGCGTAAAACACATAAAACTAAACAAAGAATTTACCTATACCATAGTGGCAGAAGAAGAGGCTGACCTAAAATTAGGAAAAATCTCTATACAATCGCCCATAGGAAAAGGACTACTCGGCAAAACCGTAGGCGAGATGGCAGAAGCGCAAGCTCCAGCAGGAAGTATTATGTTCGAAATCCTTGAAATATCAAGATAGATAAGCGCATAAGGCAAAGTAGAAAGTTAAGTTTTGACTGTCAAATTCTTAATACTCATTCCTAATGCTTAAAAATACATGGTTATTAGAAGGTTATTGCAGACTAACGTAGAATGGTTGTCTTTGCAGGGTTATGGAAATTGATATAAATGGTCTTTTGAACCTACCCAAGATGGAGATTTTAGATTTTACTTTTACAGATGCTAAATTTTTTATTAATCTATACCGTTTAACAGCAATGCACCGTATCTTGTGTGTGGTCAAGTCATAACAAATGTTTGGGACTTAGATATTTTCAATAAAAAGGGTTAATGTACAAATTCCGTATATGTGTGTTTTAGGTGCAATGTTTATGGTATGTTGTAAATATAGCAAGATTTCTTGACTCTTTGATTGACCACGCCAGTGCTTTTTTTTGCCTTTTAGCGTTATTGTTCAATAAATATTATTTTATTGGGCATCATTATTCGCCAAATACTTATTTCTGCTTAAACCTATAAGGTTTTAAAATCTTATAGGTTTAAACAACCAGAAACTCAAGATTTAAGTACCCAATTACCACAAGTTTATTGAGATAATGGGAAGAAAGCGTCCGCTCCAATAAACAAGAGGCTTTTGACTGGGTTTTGAGTCGAAACCAAAGTAAGGAGGCAAAAATTTTATTGGAATACTTATTTACAATACTCCGTTTAGATTTTATGCTTTATCACACCAAAATTGATTAGTTGTTGATATTTGGGTTGATTAATGTGCTGTTTGGAGGCTATTGCATACGTTTCAAAAAACTTTTGGAGCAATAATTCATTGAAAGACCGTTTTGGCGACTTGCCTGCTGAAGCATTGGCATTGGTTGGCAGAAGATATTGATTTCGAAAAATTGGTGCTAAAAGGTGGTATAATGAATGATTATTTCTTTAAATTTGGAAAAGTATTGCGCTACGTACAGAAAAACGCAAGAGCGACTCGCCTACGCGAAGAAAAGCAACGCCAAATCATCACTGTAGCCGATTGTGGCTCGATTGAAAAGGCTAAAGAGGTGTGGGCGAATGGTGTGAAACAAATAACTTGCCTGCAAAGTTAGTTGTAGGCAAGTTTTTTATTAATTAGCGAAATTTTGGGTTTTGAAAAAACTTAGAAAAACATTATGTTGAAAAAAATAAAAGTAGTGTTTTGCATATTGTTCTCGGTGCTCATTCAGCCTGTCTTAGCACAAGATCAGGAAGCTTATATTATAAAAGTTTTCCATGAAAACGGAAAAAAGTTGGGCGCATATACCATAGCATATTTGGATTCTTATCGAGAAGACGAGCATAATCACGTTGATATATACAGAATGGCAAGTAAGGGCAAAAAAGTATATGTTTGTCAAAAAATAGTACATTGCGCTGGGTGTTTTCCTTCTGGAAGCACAGATTTCAGTTGGCGCGATACAGAAGGCAATTTTATTTACAAAGCTATCCAAAAAACCTCAAAAGAAGACCTAGAAATATTCTACAAAGCTAACCCTAAAAAAGATATAAGGGTTTTAACAATGTTCAAGATTTTCCACTATTCTCAGAAAATATTTTATGCTTTATTGGTAAGATGTAAAGAAGAAGGCACAGACGAAGAATATATTAAAAAGTACGAGTATTGGCTGTTAGAAGAAACAGGGAAAATATTGCAAAAATTTACATTGACTACTTATTCAGAGCATTCAGATGCAGAGGGGCTATTGGTCATACCATATTTACTTGGTAAACGTTAATGAGATATTTTTACCAACAACTAAATATCACAAAACTATTTCTTTCCGTTCTTATATAACGATGACCAAGCAAGAATTTTTAGACCGCGTAAGTGCCATAAAAGCAAATATAGCTTTCAATTGAAGCTGTAAAGAAAACTATCGAAAAAGCCGATAAACTTTCAGAGGCTGTAGAGGTGTGGAAAATAGAACTCAATAAGAAAATTGAGGAAAAGCACAAAGGAGAATAAAAAATCTTGCCTACGGTGGGTAGGCAAGGAAAGTTAATTGGTTCAATCCTGATACTTTATGGGAATTTTCGGAAGAATTTCAGATATTTTTAAACCACAAGAAAAACAATTGTCAAAAGATGAAATATATGTTTTTGAAAACCAAAGGCAATTTAATATCTTGCCTGAAAATATTGTTTCTTTTCAACCCAGTATATTAACTTTGGAACTTGGACGTATGGACATAGGGTATTATGTCCGTATCAGTGTAGATGAACAAGGTTTTATGGAAGGGAAATTTTCAGGAAATGGGTGGGTAGAAATAAAAACACAATTATCTGAAAATCAAATACTTGATTTGCGTTTTATATTGGCATTTTACAATTTCTTTGAAATAAAGTCTGAAAAGAGCAGAGCATTACAAAATTACTCTTTTTACGCCCAAAATCAATCAGGCAAGGAAAATACTATTTATATGCAAAATATATGGTCATACTTTCAACCACTTCAAGATTTTTTAATAGAGGACATCATAACTTGCCTACAAATACGTAAGTATTTCGCCTTTTCAGGTGTGTTCTAAAAACACTTAAAATCTAAATCATAACACACATTCTCGGTTCAGCGTTTTTCGACAGCTGAAAAGCCGAGCTTAGACTATACTTTTCGGGTGTCGAAAAATGAATGATTGAAATATGGGGTTGAGATTAAAATACGCCATTCATTTTTAGAACGCACCTGAAAAGGTGAAAAAGCAAAGTTTTATATGCTTTATCTATCTAAAAATCTGACAATGATAGAGAAAACATCTGACAAAATGACAAATGCTTGTTTTTTGCTATATTATTGAATGTAATACAAAAATATTAGCCAAAAAACTGTCAATTTGTCTTTTTTTTTTGAGTATTTGGCATATAGTTTGATGATTATTTATAATTATGAAAAATAAACCATTTAAAATTTTATCTATTGATGGCGGAGGAATAAAAGGACTCTACTCTGCCCTTATTTTAGAACATATAGAAGATGAATTTTGTAAAAAAGAAGGTAAATCCATATCAGATTATTTTGATATGATTTGTGGAACATCTACAGGAGGATTAATAGCACTCGCTTTATCAATAAAAACTCCAGCAAGTCAAATAGCAAATTTTTATATAAAAAGAGGTAGTGATATTTTCCCAAATAATAGCACATTCCAAAAAATGTATAGAATTTTTAAACAAATTGCATGGGGCGGAAAATATCAAAATAAGATACTCAAAAATGAACTGGAAGCTATTTTAGGTGATAAAACAATGGCTGATGCTCATAATCTTTTGTGCGTACCATCTTTTAATATAACTGCTGGTTCACCAATTGTTTGGAAATTTCCACATAAAGAAGGTAAATATACACGAGATGCAAAGGTTAAAATGCTTGATGTTGCTCTTTCT
>JAYTNK010000213.1:0-2939 GCA_043748375.1 Cytophagales bacterium | reverse complement strand
CAAGAGTGTCCTTGTATTTCTAATTCGATGCCTTTAAATTTTTTGAGTGTTTTTATCATATCGTTGAGCAAGTTTGTAGTAGCTGTATTAATTTCATCATCTCGATAAAAGAAATAGCCTAATCGCTTGAATATCAATAAATCCTCTTCGGTAGGAATAAGCACTGTTGTATTCTCTTTAAATACTTTTTTGAGTGTATCCACCCTTACTGCTTCTTTGTCCTTATTTATCCAAGCCACGAGAGTAATAAGTGTATCACCAAACTCTCCATGCACTTCTGTAATCGTAGTATCTGGAATAAGTTCCTCTTTAGGTTTTTCTTCACGTCTTTCCCTGCATTTTTTACCCAGCTTCAAAGCAAGTGTAACCTCCCAAGCAGCAGCACCAATCGCCGTGTTGGGTTGTGATGCAGCCATATCGTAACTTATACCTACACTATATTTAGGTTGATGGGCTTCGAGTGCAAAAGCTATCGCGCCATTATGGTCATACCACGCGCTCAAGCCAATTTTGCGACCTTCTTCGCCTTGCATTTTGTAATAGGTACTTACGCCTGCTCGGATTTCTTGAGCTTGCCCATTGCGCATATAGCGTGCATTGGGCGTTATTTGTATTTTTTCGCTGTTTAAAACCGTAATGCCACCCATAGCTGAAAAGTGAACAGGTATTTTAAATTTATCACCAATAAAAGCAAGATTGGGACGGTTAATGTTTTGGAATGTGATACCAACGTATGAGCGCACATTATCGCAAGTATCGGCTACATAATACAACAATCCTGCATTAAAATTGCCTAAACTCTTTTGGTTCACATCTACGTTTTCATTTACTTCTAAGCCTTTATCAAACAAACTCCCGTTCCATTGACTACCCGACTGCAACGCGCCCGTATTGATTCTTTGTTGTACAAACGAACCTTGTATGCCCATGCTCAAAAACCTACTACTATTTTTACCTTTTCCTATCGAGTGATTGTAAGCGGCTGTTAGCATAACCCCTGTAGAAGTAAAGATGCCGCCTGTGCCTGTACGGTCTTGAAATAAGGTAACACCTGCTGCACCCCGCCTTTCGATACCATTTCGCATCCAAGGGGTTGTAACGGTAAGCATGGGGCTTTCATACGAAACGCCTGACTGAATAAATTGATTTCTATAATTTAAGGCTATATTAGTTTGATTAGAGGTTGCTATCATAGCAGGGTTTGTTTGTGCTGGCGCAAGACTAAACTGTGTAAAGTTCATGTTATTTTGCGCTCTTGCCTGCACACCCAAAAGCATTGAGATAGCCCAAAAAGTATAAAAAGTATAATTTTTTTTATTATTATTTAGTTTCATTTTGCAATATATTTTTAGACTTTTTATTAATTTGGTTTATTAAAATATAGCTTGTTAAATGATTGTTTTGGTCAAACAACTAACAAGCTATATCTAACTACTACTTAATACTTTAAATAGGCATTTCCTGTATTCTTCACAGCGGTTTCATTGATATAGGTTACGGAAAGTAGCCATGTATAGTTGCCGCTTTCTTGCAATTTACCATTATAGTAGCCATCCCAACCTATACTTGAATCAGCGTTTGAGCCTTCTACCCATTTGTCAGTTTGGTATATAACTTCTCCCAATCTGTTATAAATTTTGAAAGTAATAGTTTTAATACCATTCCCATATACTTGCAATTTATCATTTTTGGAATCCGCATTAGGCGAAAACACATTCGGCACAAATACATTCAACTCTACTACTTTTACACGCACTTTGCGAATGGCACTACAGTTTCTATCATTGGTTATCAACACAGTATAACTAAACGTACCTGTTTGGGTTGGCGTAAAGGTGTAGGTTTGAGTAGTGGCAACTTGGGTGTTTGTACCATCGCGCCAATCATAGGCAAAGGCATCAGTAGCATTTGCTTTCAATGTAACGAAAACACCTTGAGCCACCACAATTAACTCATCATCTGCCAATATTGTGCCATTATAAGTAATGGTAGGATTTTGCAAATTTTTCAACTGCTCAAGTATCGTGTATGCACCGCCGTTAGTAGTGCAACCACCCGCATCCGTAATCACCACATTATAATCACCTCGTGTCAAACCTGTAAGATTTTGGGTAGTAGCACTAAAAGTAGGTACGCCAACTTTTGTCCAAGCAAATGTATAAGGTCCATTATTGCCTAACAAAGAGAGGGCTATTCTACCTGAAGGCGAATCGCCTACCGCTACACAACTATCTGCATGAACAAGCGTAGGTGTGATAACCAACCCTGTGCTTGTTGGATTAACTTCTATTTTTACTTCTTTTCGCGGTCCTTCGCAGCCTGCCGCATTAGTAGCCGACACCCAATAACTAATAGTAGCCGTAACATTGGGAGAGTAAATTTGTGTATTGGCAACTACAGCACCTGCGTTAGGAGCATCATACCAAGTATAAGCTACAGCAGTGGGCTCTATTGCGTTCAAATCCAAGACTTTAGGAGGGTTACAAACAGCTCGGTCAGGCGAGGCAGGCAAGGCAGGCAAGGGTGAAATCGTAACCGCAAAATCAGTGGCTACTTTTTCACAACCTGTAGCTGTAATTTTCTCTGTTAATTTAACCTTGCCTGCCCCTGCCGCACCCCACGTTACTGTAACTTCATTAACGCCAGGTCCTGGTGCTACAGATGCAGCTCCCTCTACCGCCCAAGTATAAGTATTGCCTACCACATCGAGCGAACTGTAAACATCTACTTCAAGGGGACAAACCAAATTATCGCCTGCTATCATAGGGGCAGGCAAGGGATTTACTGTTACAAAACCCAAATCAGTAGGCGAGGCAGGAATATCAGATGTTTTTTCACAGTTTGTACCTACAATCTTAATTGTCAAGCGCACATACTCTGTTCCATTATCAACATCCCAACGTGCTGTCATGACTTTGGCAGTCGCACCTGTAAGTATT
>JAYTNK010000212.1:0-8108 GCA_043748375.1 Cytophagales bacterium | reverse complement strand
GTTTTTCAGTACCTGTTTTGTAAAAATCTTTGAGCAAACGGGCGGGCAAGTTGCCCGCTTCATTTGTAAAGATTACACCTGAAAAGCCTCTCAATACTTTGGCGTTAAACTCAGAATAATCAGCTTCCATACCCTCCAACACCTTTTTGATGAGGGAGTTTTTGATAACTTTGTATTCCATGTTACGTTCAAAGCACATTCTTCTAAATTGGTTCGTTTGGGACACACTCATGCCCGAAGCGTCCGCTACATAAAAGAATGTATAAGAAGCAAACTTCTCTTTCAATTCGTCAATCAATACCGCTTTATCTTCTCTTGTCATAAGTTTGGATTAAATGCCTACGATTGTTGTTTTATCAACTTCAATAGAGGGACTCATTGTGGTAGAGAGGTGAATAGTTTTGAAATAAGTACCTTTGGAGCTGGCGGGCTTTAAGCGCGAAAGCGTAGCAATAAGTTCCAACACATTTTCTTTCAATTTCTCAGGAGAGAAAGAAACTTTGCCAACACTTGCATGAATAATACCTGTTTTATCAACACGGAAATCAATCTTGCCTGCTTTCACTTCTTTAACAGCCGTTGCAACGTCCATCGTTACTGTTCCCGATTTGGGGTTTGGCATCAAGCCACGAGGTCCAAGGATTTTACCTAACTTACCTACTTTCGCCATAGCGGTAGGCATCGTAATAATAACATCAATGTCTGTCCATCCTTGCTCGATTTTTTGGATATATTCATCAAGCCCAACATGGTCAGCTCCTGCGTCTTTAGCCTCCTGTTCTTTGTCTGGCGTACACAACACCAATACGCGCACTGTCTTGCCTGTTCCATGAGGAAGGGCTACCGTACCACGTACCATTTGGTCTGCCTTACGAGGGTCTACACCAAGCCTTACATCAACATCAACAGACGAGTCAAATTTGGTGAAAGTAATATCTTTCAACATACCTGTCGCATCTTGGAGTGCGTAAGTTTTCGAGAGGTCGAATTTTTGGGTAGCCTCTTTTTGTTTTTTAGTTAATCTTGCCATAATTAATAGGATAGACTATGCCGCTTCAGTTTCCCAAGGCGCGGTGCCTGTTACTTTAAGACCCATACTGCGCGCAGTACCTGCTATCATTTTCATAGCCGACTCAATCGTAAAAGCATTCAAATCAGGCATTTTGGTTTCAGCAATTGTTCTTACTGCTGTCCAATCTACACTCCCTACTTTCTTACGGTTGGGTTGGTCTGAACCTTTTTGTATTTTCGCCGCTTGCAAAAGAAGGATAGCTGCAGGTGGCGTTTTAACAACGAATTCAAAAGACTTATCTTTGTAGTAAGTAATAAGTACAGGTAGGATTTGCCCTTGCTTCTCCTGAGTTCTTGCATTGAATTGCTTGCAGAACTCCATGATATTGATACCCTTGCTACCAAGCGCAGGACCAATAGGAGGAGCGGGATTAGCTTGTCCGCCTTTTACTTGTAACTTTACGTACCCTGCTATTTCTTTAGCCATAGTACTTGTTTGAAAGTTGATTAAAAATAAGAAATATATAAACTTCGTGATAAATCAAGAAGCGAGGTATTCTTGCCTACATGGCTGGAAGCATGGTTTAGCCTGTTCATCGCTGCCTAAACCAATCCGTTCAGCAAAAATATAAGTAATGCAAAGTTGATTTTTTAATTAATAGCCATTGTTATGTATAAAGTTGAATTAATCTACTTTCTCCACTTCTGAATAGCTTACTTCTGTAGGCGTGTCGCGCCCAAATATTTTTACAATCACATTTAACTTTTTGCGTTCATCAAATACATCTTCTACAAGCCCTACCATGTCAGCAAACGGTCCGTCGATGACTTTCACCATCTCGCCTACCAAGAAACTACTTTGCATGGTTGCGCCCTTTTCTGTTTCTTCATCTACTTTTCCAAGAATACGATTGACTTCAACCAAAGACAACGGAGATGGCTTAACGCCTCCCAATATAGCCTTGCCTTCCATACCCAAAAAACCCAATATGCCTGGTATATTCAATACAACTGCTCCAACTTCGGCTACGCCAAGGTCAGCTTGTATAAGCATATAACCAGGAAAAAAGCTTTTTTCTCGTATATATTTTTTGCCATTACGCATTTCTACTATCTTTTCAGTAGGAATAAGCACTTGCGCCAACACCTCACTCAACTTTCTACGGTTGATTTCACCTTCCATGTAGCCTTTTGCTTTTTTCTCCTGCCCTGATACAGCGCGTAAGACATACCATTGTAAATCTGCCATAATAATCTTGTGTGTTTTTACAGAGTAACTTAAAACGTTTTGTAGAAAAGCCCAAGCAGTTGGTCAAAGCCCAAGTCAATTGTACCAATCAAGATAGCAAAAATGATAGATGCAACAATCACGAGTACAGAATTGCTTTGCAATTCGCGATACTTAGTCCACGTTACGCGTTCACGTAATTCCTCGTAAGAACCTTTGATAAAAGTTATAATACTCATTTTTTTAGATAAATAAAGTGATATTTATGGAGCATAAATATCACTTAGTATTAAAAATAATATTTTCAATGTTGTTTTTCATAACTACCCAACGCAGGTAGGCAAGGTAAAATAACAATAGCACGGGAGGCAGGGCTCGAACCTGCAACCGACGGTGTTGGAGACCGTAACTCTACCAATTGAGCTACTCCCGTGTGTAATAATTGCTAACTTTTAGCTTTTAGAGCAGTTTAAGAATATAAAGCAACCTCTAAAAGCTAAAAGCTAAACAACTAAAAATTATACTGTGATTTCAGTAACCTGACCAGCACCAATAGTACGACCACCTTCGCGGATAGCGAAACGCAAACCTTTTTCAAGAGCTACAGGGTGAATCAATTTTACTGTTACCGTGATATTATCACCAGGCATTACCATTTCAACGCCTTCAGGAAGGAACATTTCGCCAGTAACGTCTGTGGTACGCATATAAAACTGAGGACGGTATTTATTAAAGAATGGAGTATGACGACCACCTTCTTCTTTCGACAATACGTACACTTCAGCTTTGAATTCAGTATGAGGTTTTACCGAGTTAGGCTTGCAAATAACCATACCGCGACGGATTTGGCTCTTTTCAACACCACGAAGCAATAAACCTACGTTATCACCCGCTTCGCCACGGTCAAGAATTTTACGGAACATTTCCACACCTGTTACGGTAGATTTCAAGTTCTCTGCATTCAAGCCTAATATTTCTACAGGATCACCAGAGTTGATAACACCACGCTCGATACGACCTGTAGCTACAGTTCCGCGTCCAGTAATCGTGAATACATCTTCTACAGGCATCAAAAATTCTTTGTCTATAGCACGAGTAGGGATTGGAATATAGTTATCAACCGCATCCATAAGCTCTTCTATCTTAGTAACCCAAACAGGTTCGCCATTCAAACCACCCAAAGCAGAGCCTTGAATAATCGGAATATCATCTCCAGGGAAACCATAGAAGCTCAATAATTCGCGCACTTCCATTTCCACTAACTCAAGCATTTCGGGATCATCGACCAAATCTACTTTGTTCATGAATACTACAAGCGCAGGAACACCTACTTGGCGAGCCAAAAGTATGTGCTCACGTGTTTGAGGCATAGGACCATCTGTCGCTGCTACTACAATAATAGCACCGTCCATTTGAGCTGCACCTGTAACCATGTTTTTCACATAATCAGCGTGACCTGGGCAATCCACGTGAGCATAGTGACGTTTTAGAGTCGAATATTCTACGTGAGAAGTATTGATAGTGATACCGCGCTCTTTTTCTTCGGGAGCGTTATCAATTTGTGAGAAGTCTTTTTTCTCTGCAAGACCTTTTTCTGATAGTACCTTAGTGATAGCAGCAGTTAAAGTGGTTTTGCCGTGGTCAACGTGTCCAATTGTTCCTACGTTTACGTGGGGCTTCGAGCGGTCAAACTGTTCTTTAGCCATTTTTGAAAAAATCTATTAGGGGTTAGAAAATACGAATGTAAATAAAAAAAATAATTTGAAGCAATAACTTGAGCCAACGAGGGGATTCGAACCCCCGACCTCATCCTTACCAAGGAGGCACTCTACCCCTGAGCTACATCGGCTTATACAAACTTGCGACAGCAAGTTATGTGGTTTGTTTTACAAAAAAAGCTTACTATTTTATACACTTATAAAACAGCAAACTTCTTAATTTTAGAGCGGGCAACGAGGTTCGAACTCGCGACCTATAGCTTGGAAGGCTATCGCTCTACCAACTGAGCTACACCCGCTTTAATCAACTAATTTTTTGTGAGGCGAGATGGATTCGAACCATCGTAAGCTTACGCTAACAGAGTTACAGTCTGTCCCATTTAACCGCTCTGGCATCGCCCCCTGCTGTTTGTTATATTCTTGTATCCTTTCGTGGGTGCAAAGTTAGATATACTTTTTTAAACCACCAAATATTTTTCAATATTTTTTTATTTTTTTTTGTAAAAACGTTTGTTCATGCGTTTTTTAATGTTTTATGGGTTGATTTTTGATTAAAAGCAGTCCTTGCCTACGTAGGCAAGGAATGCTTTTAAAGTGTTTATTGTAGTTGTTGAACCAATACCTCAATATTGGCTACGCGCATATCGCCTGTGCCTGTTACACTTGCAATACGGATGAAGCCTTTCGCTCCTTGGAAGTTCTTGAAGCTAAAAACAGGCGTGCCTGTATTAATAAAAGCTACGAATTTGGTAGTGCCTGTGCTGTGGTCAAGGTCATTTACTGTAGTAGAAGTAACCGCTGACAACGTAGTCAATGCACTCGTTTTGAAGGTAGTAGCTCTGGCATCAGTGCCGAGTGGTACGCCATTAAATCCTTGATTTGCGCGTTCATCGGGTGAAAGCAAAATATTATGCGTGGCAGCGGCAAGTAATTGCGCTGTACCTGTAGCATCGCCTACCCCAAATGTAATATCCACTAATTGTTTCGCTGCTGCTGGAAGGGCTGTAGCTTGCATCGAGGTATAAACACCGTTTATGCTCGCCACTGAAGAAGCGTAATAGCTACCTTGTGTGGCTGATTGTGAGCCTAAGCCTACAGTTACAGAAGTACGCAAGAGTGGGGCTAAACCACCGCCACCGCCTTGTCCTTGTGCTACTACTTCATACGTGAAAGTGCCTCTAGTAAATGTAGTGGCTTGCGAGTTTTTAATTTCGAATGTGAAAACTACTTTGTTTTCAGCCGCTGTTGCATTGAATGTTTCGGCAACAGTGATTTCAAATGTTTTTTCATAAGATGTTGCACCTGCGCCTGGTAGCCCTTGAGAAGTGTAGGCAGTGGTTACATCTAACCCTAACTCATTAGGAGCAGGGATAGGGGTAGTACCCACTTTCCTTCTGATAGTGAATATTTGGATACCACCAGGTACGCTTGCTTTCACTTTTATTTTTATTTTTTCCCCTTTTTCAAATTTCAGATTAGTTGCTCCAGCACCCAATACATAGTTTGCTGTAGGGTCTGCTTGCACAGTAATAGTAGAAGGTGCGGCAGGCGTTACAGTGTCAGACGTGCCACAGTTTGTAAGGGAGGTGATGCCTACCATAGTTAAAAGTTGGAGGCAACGGATTGCAATCTTTTTCATAATTGGATTTTGTGAATGATAATGAATAAAAGTTGTTTGATGATGCAAAGGTAATAGGTTTTGGCTCAAATTCCTATTTTGGCATCTTTTTTTGTTAAAAAACAGCTGTTTGATTTTGGCAGGCAAGCGGTAGGACACTATGACCAAACGCGCTCATCAGCTATTCTTCTTTTCTATCTCTATTGATACCAATAATTTTGAATTCGGTACGGCGGTTTTTCTCTTCGGCTTCTTGTGTATCGATTTTTAATTGACCTTCGCCATAGCCTACGGCTGTGAGACGCGATGGCTTGATATTTTGCTTTATTATATAGGCTACGGTCGAGTCTGCACGCTGTTGTGAGAGGGCGAGATTGCGCTCCGCACTGCCTACAGCATCTGTATGCGAGCCAAGCTCCACATCAATTTGGGGGTTTTCCTTTAAGAATATAACGAACTTATCGAGTTCTTGGGCGGCATCTAATCGAATATTTGCTTTTCCAAAGTCAAAATTTATTTCTATTTCGTGTCCGATATTCGTAACTACAATTTTCTCTAAGACTACTTTGAGGGTGAGGGTAGTGTCTGTTTCGGGCTTAGTCAAAAGTTCAGGAGAGATGCCCTTGCCTGCGGTTGTATATTCTATTTCCTCTTTCAGATAGTCGGGTCCTGCACTTGCAATGAGGAGATAATTTTCGGGCAATTCGACGGCAAAGGGGCTAATGCTTCCTTTTGCATCTGTGGCGAAGTCGTTTATTTTTTTATTTTTCTTTATTTTTGTACCTTGATAAAAATTTATGGTGGCACTACCAAGTGGCGTTTCTATTTTTTTGGCATCTGTTGGGTCGATACCGACTACTTCTATGGCAAGTTTGTAGCGTACAATTTTCTTGTCGGGAGTTATGTCGCGGACTGTATAGATGTCATCATCGCCCTTGCCTCCCTCTCTGTTTGAGGCGAGGAAGCCAGTTTCGTCTTTTTTATCCATTACAAATCCGAAGTCATCAGCTTTGGAATTGATAGGCACACCCATATTTTTAATATTGATTTGCCCTTTGACGCGTACGGCTTCAAAGATGTCGAGTCCACCGATGCTTGGGTGTCCATCGGAGGCAAAATAAAGATTGCCTGCTTCAGATATGAAGGGAAAAAGGTCGTTGCCTGTGGTATTGATGTCCTTGCCTATATTGCGAACATTGGTAAACTTGCCACCTGAGCGGTCGGCTATCCATATATCGATGCCACCATATCCGCCTGAGCGGTTCGAGGCGAAGTATAGGCGTTTTCCATCGGGAGAGATAGCGGGACAGGAAGTCCAAGCGTTTTCTTTGCTACCTTTGAGATTTTCGTTGCCTTCTTCGTGTAATTTTTTATTGATATTGATAGGATAGGGCAATATTTCGGGGGTACTCCAGCCTTCTTTGGTTCGTATCGAGATGTATAAATCGACTTCGTTTGAGCCACCTTTGCGGTCGTCTGCACTACCACTGCGCGCAAATACTACAAAACTACCATCATGGGCAAAAGCAGGACTTGCTTCATTGGCACTATTGCGGTTTATTTTGTCTGTAAATAATTGTAAATCGCCCTTGCCTACCTGTGCCTCCGTTAGTTTGGCGGTGTAAATACCTGCGAAGCCACCACCAGTACCATCATATACGCCTTGTTTGCGTGTGGCACTGATAAGTAGTTGGTCGCCTTCTATTACAGGAGCGAACTCGCCTGCAGGAGAGTTTAAACCTTCGGCATTTTTTACTTCGAAATAAGTTTTGGTATTGAGAATGGTTTCTATTTTTTTAACGTTTTCTATTTCTGCTTTGGCGCGTTTTACGAAGTCAGCGGTTGTACCATTTTTGGCATATCGGGCAAATTGTTCTTGGGCTTCTGTGTATTTGCCGTTTACTTTGAGGGCTTGCCCATAATAGAAACGTACTTTTTCGTCATTGCTATTTGCGTCAAGTGCCGCTTTGTAATAGGCTTCCGACTCGTTTAGGCGGTTTGAAAGTCGATAGGCTTCGCCTATATAAGCGTTTGTACTTGCTTTGGCACTTCCGCCTGAAAGAGCGGTTTTGAATTGCTCAATAGATTTGGCATATTCTGCTTTCTCAAAAGTTTTGATGCCGCGTTTTAAAGGCGTAGCGCACCCTGCGAGCAGGGCAAGCATAGCAAAGGTAAGCAGGTGATTTTTCATGTTTCGGTTGGTTTATCATGCAAAGGTAGTTTATTTTTTTCAGAGCATGGCTTTTTATGAAAAATGGGCGATTTTAATGTTTGGCAATGTTTAGAAAAATGAAATAGTCTTTTTTTGCATCAAATAAGCCGAATTTACTTTCCTAAAAACCAACAATGGCACAAAACTAAGACAAAAACCAGATTAAACGCATCAAAATAAAAGTTCTCCCAATTTCATTGGGGGCTATTCAAATTTGAACCTCTAAAGAGGTTCGGTAAAGCATAAGCAACACCTTCAGGTGTTGAATTTACGAATAGCCCCCAATGAAATTGGGAGAATGGTAGTAATTTTCACACATTC
>JAYTNK010000211.1:0-2432 GCA_043748375.1 Cytophagales bacterium | reverse complement strand
AGACGTAGCTCAGAATTAAAGGCAAATGCTACCTATATGCCCTTCGTGATAGAAGAAAAAAATGTGATTTTGATAGATGATGTTCTTTATACAGGTCGTACTATTCGGGCTGCTTTGTCTGCTCTTGCTGAATTTGGAAGACCAAAATCGGTAGAATTATTGGTGCTTATTGACCGTATATATAGCCGTGATTTGCCAATTCAACCTAATTATGTGGGTAGAGCAGTAAATACAATCCTTTCGCAAAAAGTTCTTGTAGAATGGACAGAACAAGGGGCATCTGAAGATAGCATTTCATTGGTTACACAATAGTTTTAGAAGCATAAACTTTTGTTTTTATAATCTTTTCAAACCATCGGCAGGGCTTGCAGCCACTGCCGATGGTTATTTTTTGCCGTTGTTTGTGTCCCACAAATAACTTTATTAGGAGTGCAACACAAACAATGGCGAAAATTTGTTTGTGGCGACACCTAGGGTATGTACACATCTTTTGTTATTTTTGTTTGTTTTTGTACCCTATATGTAGGCTGTTCAGAATGATAAAAAAATTCCCCCTATATTTGTGTCGCAACAACATCAATATAAGAAGGAATTATGCCACAAATGACAGCCGAAATTAGTGAAAATAAATGGAAAATCAAAGCCATTGAGAGAAATAAAATTATTCATCAACAGTTGAAACGAATTCAGGAGTTGGAACAGAGTCGAGATAAATGGAAGCGTAGTTACAAGGACTTGCAAAATAGTTTGGCTTTGGGTGGTAAAAAAGTGTCAAATTTATTGCCTGCAAATCAAGTGGCAAAAGGTCACAGTTACCAGCTTGTTTTGCGGATTGCCGCCCAGGTCTTATTTTGTTTGCAATTTTTGAGTTATGGGGCTCAAAGTTTTCGGGGTTGTGTGCATAGTTTGGTGTGTATTAATTTGTCTTTTCGGCTGATTTTTAACAAAGTTCCCAGCCACACGACGATACGAAATTGGGCTTGCAAAATGGGCTATTATCGGGTGCATAAGGTAGTAGAAAAAAGTGAGGAATTGTGGCTTGTTTTGATAGACGAAAGCATCAGTTTGGGGAATGAAAAAATCCTCTTGGTGCTGGGAATTCCCCTATCCAAAGTTAGTTTTGAGAAGGCATTAAATTTAGCTGATTTGCGGGTCTTGGCAATGGAAATTTCCAAAACTTGGACAGGTGAAGACATCAATTTAGTGTTGCAAAAAGTGGCTAAAAACTACCCTATTGGCTATATTATCAGTGATTGTGGGAATAATTTGAAGAAAAGTTATGTTTTAGGTAGTCATTTACATATTCCTGATATTACGCACAATATGGCAAATATTTTGGCATCTTTGTATGAAAAAGACCCTGTTTTTATTGCATTTTGTAAGCAATGTGGGCTTTTAAGGCAGCGTTGGGTGTTGAGTAAAAAGTCAAAATTTATTCCTCCTGCTGTGCGAAATAAGCTGCGTTTTGCCAATGTATTTGGGATTATTTTGTGGGCAAAAAACCTTTTAGATAAGTGGGAAACTTTGCCCGAAGATATACAAAAAGAGCTTAGTTTTTTGCAAGAAAACAAGGTTTTTTTAGAAGAATTTTACCAAGTTCAAAGCCAAAGTTTAGCCTTGCAAAAGCTGTTAAAATCGCAAGGATATAGTATGGAAAACCACAAAAAAGTTGTAGAACTATTGAATGAAAATGAGCAAAAAGACCATGCAAAACACGCCATTTTTAAGCGGAAAACACAGGAATATTTAGCTATTTTGGAAGCAAAAAAGCCTAAAAATTTAGCTAAAATTCATTGTTCATCGGACAGTATTGAGAGTGCCTCGGAATGCCGAACCATTGGTAAGCTGAAGCAGAAAATTAACCCTGCATCGAGCAGACAAATGACTGTTTTTGTGCTTACTTTATCAAGCATTGGCAGTGCATATTCGGTAGAGGAAGTCAAAAAAGGGCTGGAAACAGTCAAAGAAAAAGACCTCAAAAACTACCGAAAATCTCCCCCAGAATAGTACAAAAACTGGGGGAAAAATAGGGTAGATTCTGAACAGCCTACCCTAAGGCACTGCCTTGCCTAATTCCTTATCAACAAAATCATAGACCTTTACTTCTAAGGGATGTTTTTTAAGCTCCCATTCTCTGCCGTTATTTTTGTAATTCCCTATCAATTCTTTCTTTTTGCAATCAACAGAAATCACAGGGCAATTTTCTTTCATAAACAAAATAGCTGTGGCGTTTATATGTTCAAACTGCTCATTTCTATCTTCTTCTTTAGCGCCTTCATCGGTCTTTTTGTTTGCTTGAAGACTGTATCCTAAAGACTTCAATAATTCCCCAACGGTTACATAACTTATTTTAAATCCCTGTTCGTTCAAAGATTTTGATAAATTACGAAGACTTTTACTGGTCCAAAGCAGTGGATTCATTGGATCTCCAC
>JAYTNK010000210.1:0-7117 GCA_043748375.1 Cytophagales bacterium | reverse complement strand
ATATTAGACTTCCTGCGAAAGTACCTTTTTCCTCTCTCAAAATGGAGAGAGGGCAGGGTGTGAGGCTTCTAAAAAACACTTTCGCAAGAAGTCTACTGTAAAAACAAAACCTATTATTTTAATAATGCTATGCCTGCAACACATTGCAGGCATTTTTTGTGGCTACATAGTTCATTATATTGCTCTATCAATGCCTGCGAATCGAAAGCGTTTTTCACTTTTAAGCCCAACTCTTTCCAAACTTCCAGAATAGTATTGTTTTCGGCAGGCAAGCGTTGGAGTAAATCGATGGCTTTCTCCATGTGTACCTCTTCTTGTGTGTGTTGGGCATAGCAGGCAAGAAGCGTTGCGCCTACATTGATAAGCAAGTTTTGCCATGCCGTTGCTCCTAATTGTGGTACCTTGCCTGCCGCAATTTTATTTAGACTAAAATGCGTCTGCCAATAAACAGATGTTTCTATGGTAGGCTTTTTCAGTAAATCATCTATCGAAGTGCGCAAAAAGTAGGAAAATATATGCGGCATTTGTTGCAAAAAAGCCGCCCATTGTGCCAAACGAAGAGGAGGCAAGTTCGGTGGACGCAATTTTGAAAACTGCCATTCTACACTCGACAGGCGTTTGTCGTGTAGCTGATACTTTTGCGCCAAAAAATGATATTCTTTCTGGAGCATTTCTGTATAGGCATCAGCCTCTTCCACCTTATCCAACAAACCCGCCTGCCCAAACAGCAATGCCTCTATTTGCAATAAATTATCGCGGTGTTTTGCTATCAATTTGAGCGGAATGCGTTGCGAAAGGCGAAAGAACGGCTCTTGATTGATTTTCATGCCCCAATGTTTAGCCAATAGTTGGTAAGTCGTTTCCTCCCAATCCCCCAAATTATCCTTTAACATTTCACTCACTCCTTGCGCTTTTCGTTCAAGGCGGCGTAGGAGGGCATTATCTAATAATTGAACTTGAGTGAGCGACTTTACCTTGTCCCACTGTTTGCCACACGGAATCGTATGTGGACTCATAAGTAGGTTGTTGTATTGTTGCAAGGCATTGCTAAATACGCGCCTGCCTATCTCTACGGTAGGCAAGCGTGTTCCATCATGGCGAAACGCAGGCTCGTCTTCTTCCCAAACAATATGCAGTACAACATTTTGGTAGGCAAGGTTTTGAGTATGTGCGTGCTTCCGCCAATCTGATGCAAGGCAATGTATTTCTATTGTACCAATCCACTCAATACCATCTAACATGATTTTGGCATATTGAAAATCAGCCCCGCTGTCAATATTCCACCGCCCCTTGTCCAAAATTTGAACAGTTTCACCTGTAGTAGTTGAAATATTTTGGGTATCTAAATATTGATATTGCCAAATAAAATGAATGAAATCCTCCGTCATAAATGTTTTTTTTGTTTCGCCTGCCAATTTAGCCCATTATGCGTACATTTCAAAATTTTATACGAACCCTATACTCGATGGGAAGAGCGATGTTTTGAAATATAATCCTTTTAACCTAACTTTTTGGTAAAAAAAGCAATATATCCTTTGTGAGTAGGGAATACTACTCACAAAGGACAAAATAGCTAATTTGCTATTCAAAAAAAAACGAGCAAAAAAATAATACGCTTGAGTAGTAATTACCAAAATATCAATATCTTTGCGACTAAGTAAAACACACTTAGGTTATTATGAAATCACTTAACATACTTTTCCCTCTTTTATTTACACTTGTTTTAAGTGTAAGTTGTAGCTCTGATAAACAAGAACAAGTACCCCTCCCCACTAATAATACTCCTGCAGTAAAGGTTGATAATTTTTCAGCCTTTGACAGCGAATTTCATAATGGGAGTAAACAAGGTAGTGAAATGAGCATAACCTTGCCTACTGACCATAGCAAGTATGCCAAAATATATATGTATGTAACACTCAGATGTGCAACAGCTACTTGCCCTGCATGGGATGTATATGCTAATATTTATGTAAAAGACCCTTTGACAGGCACTTTCTTAGAAATGGCAAGGTATATCACTCCCTACGGAGTAGATAATGCCAAAAGAGATAGAGGATTTCGCTTTGATGTAACCGATTTCAAGTCTTTATTAAAAGGTAGTACCAACCTCAAATCTTACATAGAATGTTGGACATCTGAAGGCTGGAACTTGTCAGTAGATTTTGACTTCGAGGAGGGAACACCCGACTATAAATATTATGCTGTCGTGCCTGTAATACAAGTAAACCGACTTTCTATAGAAGGCATACCTTACGGTACAGCCGCTACTTATAACCCTACCAAAAATATTACCTTGCCTGCCAATACCGAAAAAACACACTTGCGAACCATTATTTCAGGCTGGGGGCACGCGACTCCGCAAGAAAGCGGCAGACCATGTGCAGAGTGGTGCTTCAAAACACACAGAATACAAATAGACGGCGTTAATACCTTTACCCATAGTTTAAACCCAATAGGCTGTGCCACTAATCCAATTCAGCCACAAGCAGGCAATTGGTCGCCTGACCGAGCAGGCTGGTGTCCAGGTATGGAAGTGCCTACTCGCATAGATGTTTGGGCAAATGCAGGTGCAAGCTCTACCAAGCAATTTAAGTATGTATTTCAACCTTGGACAAATGACGGACTCGCCTCAAATCCAAATGCTTACTATGCCATATCTACTATGGTAGTCGTAAAAAGTAATACCGCCATAGATAAACCCATCATAACAAACTAACGGGTGTGGCAATTACAAAAATAAAGCGACTAATTTTGTTTAGTGATTGTTAGTCAAGGCTGTTTTTGAATCCTTTGACAATCAATTTATTAACCAAATAAATGCTTGAAATATAAGCTAACCCCATAAATCTCTACCTGCTACCTATTTAAAAAGTAAGTATGTAAAATAAAAGCATGTTTTTTTTCATATTCTCTTTGAAATTCATTTACAGCAACTTAACTTTGCAGTCCCAATTAACTTAAACCCAAACGCCAAGTGACCAAGGCAGAAGTAATCTCACTAATCAATACCTACCTGACCGAAAAAACAGGTAAAGCCACCACAGACCAAGAAAAGGCAGCTACCTCAGTAGACAAGGAACAAATACTGGAAGTCGTAGAAGCTTTCTTTGAAGTTATCAAAGATGCTATGCAAGAAGGCGACAATGTGTATATGCGTGGTTTTGGTAGTTTTGTAAATAAAAAACGCGCTCGTAAGCTCGCCCGACACATCAAAGAAAAGAAATCTATCATTGTAGAACCACACTATATCCCTAGCTTCAAACCCTCAAGGATATTCATGGACATGATAAAAAATAGCCCAACTCTGAAAGAGGCATTAAGAAAAGAGGACGAAAAAGTATGATGCGCAACCAAATCCTAGTAACAGCTGTCGCTATACTCTTCATTGTAGGCATTTATCAGCTTCCCAAAGCCGTAGTAAGCAAAAAGCAAGATATGCGCACCAGCGACACAAAAGCTAAACCTGCCGAAACTACCAAAAAAGAAGATGCACACCAAGTCCAACTAACCAAAATTCAAACTGACAAATTAGAATTTTGGAAAAAAGAAATAGTAAATAGCCAAGCTATCGAAAAAAAGCGTACCTTTGCCGACTCTATTGCAAAACTCTTCGCTGGTATTAATAAATTAGATAGTGTAGCTTATTATTATGAGCAAGCATTGGGCAATAGCAAAACGGAAAAATACTTGCTTTTGGTAGCAAATGCTTGGTTTGAAGCGTTTAGATTCGCATTATCGGTTGATGCAACACGCGCTAACGGCTATGGAGAGCAGGCAAGAAAATTTTATGAACAATTATTAATACAAAATCCGAAGCTATACATAGCAAAGGCAAATATGGCAATGACATTTGTGGCTACTCCTACACCCATGAAAGGTATTACTCTTTTGAGAGAAATAGTGGCTGAAGAACCTGAAAATCAGCTTGCACTATTCAATTTGGGGCTTTTAGCAATACAATCGGGGCAACATGACAAAGCGGTAGCGCGTTTTGAAACACTTTTAAAAGTAAATCCAAATCATATTGAAGCAAAATTATACCTGGCTGAAAGCCTATTAAATACACAAAATACTCCAAAAGCTAAAGAATTACTTACAGAAATAACAACATTAACGGCTGACTCCGTAGCTATATACAAGCAAATTGCCAAAGAAACCTTGGAAAAAATTAAATAATGCCACTCCCTGCGCTTTATGCCTATAAGATATTGATTGTCATCATTTTGTAAGCTGAAATCGCAAACCGTTACTCAATCATTCATTCATTTACTTAAAAATATTTGTTTCACCTTTTAATTATATTTAACTATGCCCTGCGGAAAAAAACGTAAAAGACACAAAATTGCTACTCATAAGCGCAAAAAACGTCTAAGAAAGAATCGCCACAAAAAGAAATAGTGCGCTTCGACAAAAACTTGATACATTGCGATGTTGTGTGTACGATTTACAAAAGGCGAGGTTTCTTTTTAAGTAGCTAATTAGCTGTTGTGGCATTTACTACCCAAAGATAAAATTCGACGATTACAAAGTTCTTGCCTACCCATTTTACGGGGCGCAGGCAAGGACGTAAATCGTACCTCATCACTCGTAGCTTATTCAGGTTTCCGTTCAATGATTTTGACTTACAAAAAGAAAACAACATAAGTACTCCTATTCCCTTTACTTATCAAGCCGTAATAGCCAAAAAATAAGTGCCTATACTCATTTTACACTAGTTTTTGCACGAATTAGATTAAGGCGTTTTTAGCGAAATAAAGTAAACAAATTGTAATTTTTAACTTAATGCTTTTTATGACCCATGTTGTACTATTACAACATTAGCCATAAAAAATGGCGCATAAAGATATAATTGTACAATTTTATTTTCAGGCTTTTAGATAGCTTATATCTAAAAAAATACCTGAGCTTTTGTTGTGAATAAAGGTATTGTAAGCAAAAAGCAAACGGATACGATTGTCTGTAGCTGTGCATGGCGTGTGCCGTGAAAGTATGCCGAAATGCCTTCGTGCCACAAGGCTGTGCCATCGCGCTCAGTCAATATGCTGATTAATTCATTTATTAAGCACATTATTAGTTCTTTAAACTAAATAATAGACTTGTAATGCGTTAATAGACTCTCCTTGTGTAGTCTCGGCAACTACACCCAACTACTTTACGACATTGAGTAATGAACTCGTCATTACCTCTACCCAAAAAGGACAACGCATTGCGCTATTAAACAATAAGCGCATTGTAGAATATCACGTAGATGAAGTCAGTACTGACTTCACAGTAGGTGATATTTATTTGGGAGTGGTACGCAAGGTTGCCCCTGGGCTGAATTCTGCGTTTATCGATATTGGACACGAAAGAGATGCTTTCCTGCCCTACAGCGACTTGGGTAATAACTTCCCTTCGCTTAACAAATTTGCACGTGCTGTTATGATGCAGAAAAACCCTGCCTTACGCTTAACAGGGTTCAAAATGGAGGCTGAATTGGATAAATTTGGGAAAATAGCCCAAATTCTTCAAAAGAACCACCAAATTTTAGTCCAAATTATCAAAGAGCCGATAGGCACAAAAGGCTATAAACTTTCCAGCGACATTTCGATTGCAGGGCGTTACGTAGTCCTTGTACCTTTCTCGAATGCTGTTAATATTTCCAAAAAAATTGTAAATAAAGAGGAACGACAACGTTTATTGCGCTTAATATCCTCTGTAAAACCAGCCAATTTTGGGGTAATAGTTCGCACAGTGGCAGAAGGGCGCGATGTAGAGGAATTAACACGCGATATGGTACTGCTCGTTGAGAAATGGGAAGATGGCATTAAGCAACTCTCTGAAGCAAAGCCTCTTGACAAAATAATAGGCGAAATGAACCGCGCCTCTTCTATCCTTCGCGATATGCTTACGGATAACTTTGATACAATATGGGCTGATGACCGCGCTACTTATGACGATATACGCCAATATGTGCGTAGCATATCGCCTACACAAGAGAAAATAGTTAAGCTTTATACGGCTAAAGTGAAAATGTTTGAGCAATTTGGGCTTGAAAAACAGCTTAAGATGCTTTTTGGAAAACTGGTGAGTATGCCGAGTGGAGGTTATCTTATTATCGAACATACAGAAGCACTCCACGTAATTGATGTAAATAGTGGTACCCAAGCAGGACAAGAGCAAGATTTGGAAAGTACAGCCTTGCGGGTAAATCTTGAAGCTGCTACCGAAATTGCCCGACAATTACGGATACGTGATATGGGCGGTATTATTGTGATTGACTTTATTGATATGCGCGCACCCGATCATAAGCGACAAGTGTATCAACAAATGCGTGATGAGATGAAAAGCGAACGCGCTAAATATACTGTTTTGCCTCTTTCTAAGTTTGGGTTAATGCAGATTACACGCCAAAGAGTGCGCCCTGAAATGAATGTGGTTACATTAGAAAACTGCCCCACTTGTGCAGGAACAGGTACTATAGGCGCGAGCATTTTAGTAGAAGACTCGATAACGCAATTGGTTGAATATCTTATCACCAAACAAAACGAAAAAGGTTTTACGATAACGTTACACCCATACTTGTATGCTTATTTTACGAAGGGCGGTTGGTTTTCGCGACAGTCCAAGTGGTTTTTCAAATATAGGCGAAGGGTAAAACTGCTTGCGGATGCTTCGTTTGGGCTTACCCAATATACGGCAACCAACCAACAAGGCGAACAAATAGAGGTCGAACAAAAAACAAGTAAAGTTGAAAGTACGCCTGTAGCCAATATATAATTTTAATTTTTGATTAAAAGGTGTGTTTCCTTTTGAGCAGCAAAATGATAGTCTCGAAAGAAAAATAACTGATTTGTTACTCAAAAGAAAACGCATCTTATTTCTGCGAATTATTAAAAAAAATAATGTAGAAATTGTAAATCTAAAAAAGTGTTTATCTTTACGCCATATTCCATCATAACATGAAGTTCATTCGTTTTGTAAGCAGTTTGCTATGCACTTTTTTGCTTTTTTACTTGCTTAACACACGCGTGGCAAATATGCCTTTTGTGGGTACTATGAAAGCAGTTTCCGAAAATAGAATTCCTGCATTTGGTAGTTTTCTAAATCCATTTGGAGGCTTTTGGGTAAATGCCGA
>JAYTNK010000209.1:0-8676 GCA_043748375.1 Cytophagales bacterium | reverse complement strand
CCCCAAAATTAGTGGTTTTTTATGGATTTTGCAACCTTATTATTAAAAAAAGAAACTTGCCTACAGCTGGTAGGCAAGTTTCTTTTATTTGTTTCAGCTAATTTGCTGAAAAATAGGTTCGTTGGCTTCGGTTTTCTACTTGAATATTTAGTTTATGTAAAAACTCTGTTGCAAAAAAACTTAAAATAGACTTGGGAAAAACACTTTTAAGGGTGTATTGCTGTCTAAAATTATTTGCCCTTCGCAAGGCGTACCTGCTTTTATAGGGCTATTCGGGCCTCGGCGCGAAGTCCATTTGAAGCCACTGGCGTTTTTAGCAGTTTTTAGTTTTACAACGATGGCTATGGGTTGTTCATCTTTGGTAAATGTTTGGGCAAGTTCAGCATTGCCCAATGTCCTTATGATTCCTTGTTTAGTGGCAGGGTATTCTGAAACTTTTTCCACAATACCTTCCATATAGCCATATTCTTCTATGCGCATAGTGGAGGGCGCAATGCGGACAAGCATTTTTGTATCAATGCGCTTGCCTTCAGAAGGAGAAATGTATAAAACAGCTTGTAATACGGTTTCGGTATGTGAGCGTGTAACCTCAACACTCACGATGGGCGTTCCTGCCTCTGCCAATTGGCCTTTACGTACTTTTAGCTCTATAATTTTACCATTGTATGGACTTTTCAAATAGGCAGAGAGTGAATATTTAACTTGTTGTTCGTCAATACTACGGCGCAAGTCGTTTATTTCATTTTCTATGGCATCGAGTTCATAAGAGTCTGCGGTGTTTTGCCCTGAAAGAGCGAGTTTCATTTTTTGAATTTCATTTTCCAATAAGGTTTCTTCGCGTTTTATTTTGCCGTTGGCAAGGCGCATACTATTTAGTTTGGTTTGAGATTCGTTTCTTGCCTCCCATGCCATTATCTGTTCGTCTGTTCGTTTTAGTTGTTGGCGCGTTTGTTCTAATTTTTGCTCTGCGTCAAATTTTCTCAAATAGGGTTCACGTTGCGTTTCATCGGCAAGCGAATATTTTACAAACCGATCTCTTTTTTCTTGTAGATAGTGCAATTTAGCCAGTCCATTCTGGATTTGTAGTTGTAGTTCGGGTTGAGAAACCAAGGCGATAGTGTCATTTTTTTTCACATTATCACCGTCTTCTACCAATAACTGTTGCACAATGCCAGAAGCTAATAGACTCACTTCTGCTACACCACCCGACTGTATCAAAATGCCTTGCCCGCGCACTGTACGTGGCAACTCTCCCAATAATAGCCATCCCAAAAATGCGATGGTAAGCCCACACAAAGCAAGCAAGGCGAGCCAACTCCGTGAAGAAGTAACTTCTACCAATTCATGGATATTGTCAGGGGAGGCAAGTTTTTCTAATGCTTTTTGGCGAAATAGTGGGCGCATGGTAAGGGAGTTTATTTGCTTCGCAATAAAAATGATGGGCAAATATAGCTTTTTTTATTTACTTTCGAAACGTTTTCCAACTACACCTTATCCAAAAATTTATCTAAACCATTTTTTCGCATTTTTTCTTTTACCTTTGCATAAAACAACCTTACCATATATGAAACTATTTCGAAAAAAACAGGGTTATTTTTTGCTGATGATATGCTTTTTGGCAGTTTGCACCTCCAAAAAAAACAAAGAGGAGGCAAAAGTAGGCGAGGTTTTTGTCGATAAAAAAAGCCAAGCCAAGAAGCCTATTGTGCCTACACGCATCGACACTGTAAAATATTCAGCCAAGGATTCTGTATTATACGCCTTAATTCCGCCTATAAAAAGTGGTCTTTGGGATACCCTACGCGATATAAAACACACGAAAGAGGGCGCATTTGGTTATATTCCTGTATTTACAGAAAAGCATAAAGCGTTGCATGGCAAAAAAATAAAAATACAAGGTTATATGCACCCTTTGGAAGCCGATAAACTCCAAAAATGGTTCATGCTGTCTTATTACCCTACGTATGCTTGTTTTTTTTGTGGCGCGTCTGGACCCGAAACGATAGTAGAAGTAAAAAGTCCTAAGGGAGTTTTGTATCAACAAGATAAAATTTATACCCTTCGAGGCACCATATACCTGAACCGAGATGAGCCTGAGCGTTTGTTTTATATCTTGGAAGAGGCAAGGCTTGATTAAGTACGCTGCTAAATAATTGCCTGTCAGTTTTTTATTGTCATACCTCTTACTAACAGAAATTAAATAAAGTGGCACTTTCAAATTTACAAAATATTGATTATCAGCATTTTGTAATCGCAAATCAAAAATCTTAAATCGTCAATATTCCTTATTAACATACAACCCCATTTTAAAAAACTATATCCATGACGTGGTATTGGCAAGACAAGCCTTATAGTCTTGAGCAGATTGCAACAGGAGATTTTGTAGCACAAGATGAATTTATGGAAAGTGCGTGGACATTTGCCCAGCAATGGCTGAATGGTGCGATGACTTTTGTCTTGCCTACTTCGGGTTCTACAGGCAAGCCAAAAAATATCACGCTTACACGCGCCCAAATGCAGGCAAGTGCGCAAGCAACAGCCGAAGCTCTGCAACTTGCCTGCCACAAAACAGCTCTGCTCGCTATCAATCCTGCGTATGTGGGAGGCAAGATGATGCTCGTTCGCGCTCTCGAATATGGGCTTGCGCTCACAGGAATTCCCCCTGCACGCAATCCGTTGGCTACTAATACCGCTTTGTTTGAAAGGCAAATATATGATTTTATAGCACTTGTACCTGCACAACTATATACTGTAGCTACGGAAACACCTGATTTATTAGCTTGCCTACAAGACAGCAAAGCTATTATTTTGGGTGGAGGGGCAGTTTCTGAATCGCTCCTGCAAGCCATTCAAAACTTGAAAGCCCCTCTATACAATACATACGGAATGACGGAAACGGTATCGCACATTGCGCTCAAACGACTGAATGACGCAGAAAAAAGCAGCTATTTTACTGCCTTCAAAAACGTACAACTCGCCACAGATGAACGAAATTGCCTGAAAATTTGCGGAACTGTTACACAAAATGAGTGGATACAAACCCATGACGTAGTACAATTGATAGATGAAAAACGATTTATTTGGATAGGCAGAGCCGATAATATACTGAATACAGGTGGTATAAAAGTTCAAATAGAAGTGCTTGAAACTAAAATAGAAGCTATCCTAAAACAATTAAATCTGTTTATGTCGTTTGCTATAGTAGGCATAGCTGATGCACAATGGCAACAAAAAATAGTGCTTTTTTTGGAAATAAACGCCTTGCCTACCGATTTGTCGAATGCCTTGTGGAAGTCTCTGAAAACTTGCCTGCCCCGCTATGAAGTGCCAAAAGAAATACGGTTTTTGGCGCAATTCCCTAAAACAGACACAGGCAAAATAAAACGGGCTGATTTATAGTAATATACGCGATTCACATCAAAAAAGGCAGGCAATTTAGTCCTTGTTTATACGTTCCTATAAAAATCATATCCCTTATTAGATTTATGAAAAACATCCTCACCGCCCTATTATTTTGCGCATTGGCTACCACCGCCACCGCGCAAACTTTCAGCACAGGTATGACCTTTGATGACGAAGCATACGCGCAAACAGAGCAAAAGGCAATGCTCATGACACGCGATTATCAAATCGTGCCTGCCAAATACTCCCTCCGCGATTATACCCCCGTCATACTAAATCAAGCAGGTGGCACATGTGTAGGCTGGTCAAGTACTTATTATGGACGCACTATTCTTGAAGCTAAAGCTAAAAATTGGATGGATAAAACAGTGATTTCTGATAATGCTTTCGCGCCTTATTTTACTTATACCATGATTAAACGACACCAAGGTTGTGACGAAGGAACAGTTATTACAGACGCGTTGCAAATGCTTATAGACAAAGGCGCACCTAAAAAAACAGATTATCATACGCCTTGCGCGCCCACAGTAGCCGAAGCCATCATTCAAAAAGCCTCTCCTTACAAAATAAAAAGCTATGCCCGTTTATATGATTATGAAGCAGACTTTAACGTAAAAAAGAATGCCATGCAAAAATCTATTTCCAATGGTAATCCCGTTATTATTGGTATGAAATGCCCTGACTCTTTCTTTCGCGCCAAAGGTTTTTGGCAACCTACCGAAGATTACACGAAAAATTTTGGTGGACACGCCATGTGCGTCATTGGCTATGATGACACGATGTATGGTGGTTCATTTGAAATTGTCAATAGTTGGGGGCCAAGCTGGGGCAACCAAGGCTATATTTGGATAAAATATGATGACTTCTTTAAATTCACCCGCTACGCTTGTGAAATGATAGCCTTTCCTTCTGAAAAACCCGCCACACAAAACGACATGGCAGGCGAGATTGCCTTCAAACTCTCTACAGGAGGCAATATGCAGGCAAGTTACGTGAAAAAAGCAGGCAGTTTGGGCTACTATAAAGTAAATCAAGCCTATACCTCTGGCACACAATTCAGAATCATGATTTCCAACAACGAACCAGCTTTTGTATATGCGTTTGGTTCTGACCTTACCAATGAACTATTTACTATCTTTCCACACAAAGCAGGCATTAGTGCCGCTTTAAATTATGCCTCTAATAATGTTGCTCTTCCTTCCGAAAAGCACTTTATCCGTATGAATGAAACGACAGGCAAGGATTTTATGTGTGTATTGTATTCCAAAGAAAAATTAGATATAGAAGAAATTAAACAAAATGTAGCCACGCAAACAGGCACATTCGCTGAAAAAGTACAAAAAGCACTCGCCAACAATTTAGTGCTTGCCAACAACGTGCAATATCAAGCCAGCCAAATGAAATTCACAGCGAAAAGTCAAGGCAAATCTATAACTGCCTTAATGGTAGAAATCACACACGAGTAAGAAGGAGGTACGAAGTAACAAGTACAAGGTACGCTGTTGCCCAGAGTTGTTAAATGCTCACAAAAAGCCTCACCCTTTCATTCCCTCTCCAAATGAGAGGGAGAGCCATAACACTCATTTTCAACGTTTTATAAAGCCCCTCTCTTTTGGAGAGGGGGTTGGGGTGAGGCTGACAAGAGCGCATTTAACAGTTCTGCGCTGTTGCCTATGTCTATTTTGTAATCGTAAATCAAAAATCGTCCATCTCTCTTATGTACACCATCATAGAAACCAACGCGCAAGCGGCAAACTTTCATCTATTTGTTGACTTGCCTAAGTCGCTCTATCCTGCAGATAGTGTGCGTTTTCGCTTGCCTGAAACCTTGCCTACCGAATGGCTTGCGGGTTGTTTCGTGTTGTTGGAAGATGGCGCACCTGTAGCAAGAGCCTCTTTATATGATAATCCACATTTGCGTTACCAAGATAAAAAAACCTTTAGTATAGGCAATTATGAAGCGCAGGCAGGCAAGGATTTAAGCCTGTTTTTTGCGCATCTTTCCACTGTAGCAAGTAGGCAAGGTGTGGAATATTTGCTGGGTAATATGAATGGTAGTACGTGGGAAAGTTATAGATTTAGTTTGCATCAAAACTCACCTAACTTTTTTCTTGAACCTTATCATCATTTATATTACAATAATAATTTTATAGAAGCTGGTTTTGAGGTAGTAGAGCGTTATTTTTCAAGTTTGGATAAACATATTATCCACAATCAACCTGAAGTATTGGCGTTGGAAGCAAAGTTTAAAGAGATGGGCGTTACCTTTCGCGGATTGGATTTATCGCAATATGACGCGGAATTGGAGCGAGTTTACGCCTATAATGCCCTTGCCTACCAAACCAATTTTTTGTATTCTCCGATTTCGCTACAGGCATTTATGCACAAATATGCTCTCTTGCAAAAAATTATTAATCCGAATTTTGTGATACTCGCAGAGGATAAAATGGGGGAGTTAGTTGGTTGTTTCTTTTGTGTACAAGATTTTTGGAATACGCATGAAAAAGGACTTGTCGTGAAATCGGCTTCGCGCCACCCTGATAAACAGTGGCGTGGGCTTGGTCTTGTGATAGGCAATATCGTATGCCGCAATGCTGTTATAGAAGGTTTTACGCATCTGATACACGCCTTTTTGCGCGAAGATGGTACTTCTACCAGTCTTTCACAGACGTATTCAGGAGAGGTATATAAACAATACGCTTTATATGGAAAAGCACTGTAATTTATAAATAAATAAGAAATATCCTTAGAATATGTTTGATGTACTTGTAATAGGTGGTGGATTGGCGGGGCTTACTTCTGCTTTGCGCCTCGCAGGTTTGGGTTTTAAAGTAGCCTTAGTAGAAAAACAAGCATATCCTTTTCATCGCGTTTGTGGTGAATATATTTCAAATGAAACGCTGCCTTTTTTACGCAGTTTGGGTTGTGAGCCTTTGGATTTGGGGGCAGTATCGATTGATGAATTGTGTATCAGCACGCCTACAGGCAAGTTGCTAAATTTGCCCTTAGATTTGGGTGGCTTTGGCATCAGTCGTTATGCACTCGACTTATATCTATTCGAATTATGCCAAAAAGCGGGCGTGCATTGCTTCTCCAAAACGCAAGTTCAAAATGTGGAAAAAGGTCATGATTATTATACTATAACGACCGATTCAACGTCTTGGCAGGCAAGGTGTGTATTAGGAGCGTTTGGCAAACGAGCCAACTTAGACAATGTGTTAAAACGAGCCTTCTTCACACAGAGAAGCCCATTTTTAGGGGTAAAATACCATTTGCGCCTGCCTACCGATTTGCAGGCAAGTTACCCCGAAAACCGCATTACTTTGCACAATTTTGCGTACGGGTATGCAGGTATTTCGCGTGTAGAAGGAGATGTTTATTGTCTGTGTTATCTGACTACGCGTCAAAACCTGAAAAAGCATCAAACAATAGAGGCTATGGAGGAGTATGTTTTGGCGCAAAACCCACACTTAAAAAAATTAGTAGGCAAACACGCCACCACAGAAAGCCTTTGGGAAAAACCCAAAGTTATCAATGAAATTTCCTTTACTCCTAAGCCATTGATAGAAAACGGCATTCTCATGGTAGGTGATTCGGGGGGTATGATAGCTCCTCTTTGTGGAAATGGCATGGCAATGGCTATGCACGGTGCTAAACTGCTAACCGACATCTTGCCTGCCTACCTACGAGGGGAAATACAAGAAAACACCTTGCATACCCAATACACGCATACTTGGAAGCGACAATTTTCGCGCAGGCTTTGGGTAGGCAGGCAAGTACAAGCTATGTTTGGCAATAATCGCATGACAGAAATCTTTTTGAGAATAGCCCAAAACGTCCCACCTTTGCGTAGTTGGTTAGTCCGCAACTCACATGGCAAACCGTTTTAAGTGATAGATAACACAATAGCAACTTCGTAGTTGTTTTAGTTTATTTCACTTTTTGCTTTTTGATATACACATCGGAAAGTGGTTTTGGGAGATTTAGACAACCCCGAATGGGGTTGAACTATGAATAGCCCCACGTGAAACGTGGGGTAAGCAAAAAGTCATATCCCAAAACCAATTTCGTATGTTTATATGTTGTTTTCTTCCATCTAACCCTATAACTTCGTAGAATTTGAAACGGTTTTCCACTCTGAATTTTGCAACTTGCCTACGTCATAGTGAAGCCGTACTAAAATTAATATAAAAGACAAGAAGATGGCTCTTTGTGTTGGATTTTGACGTGGTTTGGGTAGGCAAGGCAATAAAAAAGAACCCACTTTTCCGAAAAACCAATCATGGCATAATCTATGTCTTAATTTATCTTGTTTATACGTTTGTATAACACTAGACTTCCTGCGAAAGCACCTTTTCCCTCTCTCAAAATGGAGAGAGGGCAGGGTGTGAGGCTTCTAAAAAACACTTTCGCAAGAAGTCTACTATACTAAACCTGTTGATACGACTGAAACCCTCCCTTTATTTAGCTTCTGTTACTTGGCAAGACAAAGCTGCCTTTTAATCTCGATATGGCTCTTTTGTGGTCAGTTCTTGGTGTTTAAAAACTAAAACTACATTCAATTTTCTATTAAACAAATAATATAAAAAAGTTAGCATTTAAAAAATCTAATTATTTATGGTAAAATTACAATTTAATTGTTTATTTTTGAGATATAATATTTTATCGACCGACTTGCATTCAATATATGAAAAAAATAGCCTTTTTGTTTATTGTCCTTTTTATATTTTCGAATACTGTTTTTGCACAATTAAATAATAAATTAAACTTTAATCGTATTCCTGCAGGTATTTCTAACAATTGGGTATCTTATATATTCCAAGATAGCAAAGGTTTTCTGTGGTTTGGTACGGCTAAGGGGTTGAATAAGTTTGACGGCTATAAATTTACCGTCTATGAAAATGACTCTGCAGACTCTACGTCTATCAGCCAAGGTATGATTATGCATATCTATGAGGATAAAACGGGTAACTTTTGGATAAGTATAGAGGGAGGCGGATTAAATTATTTTGATAGAAAGACAGAGAAGTTTAAAAAATATACACAAGGAAATACCCGCCAACATATTAGTTCACTATTGGTGCGTATGGTGTTAGAAGATGCAGTAGGCGTACTTTGGATAGCCCATACGCTTGGCTTGGATAGTTTTAACCCCCAAACAAATACATTTGAGCATTATTCAAGTAATCAGCCCGAAACCAACTATCAAGGGGGAGATGCGCAGGCGGTGTTTCATGCTGATGAAAAGTATGTTTGGCTCACGGCTAAAAATGG
>JAYTNK010000208.1:0-3168 GCA_043748375.1 Cytophagales bacterium | reverse complement strand
CATGTCAATGCGTACTAAAGCATCGTCTTTATCAAACAAATAAGTAGCCAATGCTTTCGCAAGTTCGGTCTTGCCTACCCCTGTAGGTCCCAAGAATATGAATGAGCCGATAGGTTTTTTCGGGTCTTTCAATCCTACGCGGGTACGTTGGATTGCCTTCACCAATTTTTCTACAGCTGTATCTTGTCCAATTACACGCGCCTTAAGGTCTTCACCCATATTTAGGATACGCAAACCTTCTTTTTGAGCTACTCGGTTGGTAGGGATACCCGTCATCATCGCAACAACTTCTGCAACGCTTTCTTCTGTAACCGTATAACGGCTACGTTTGGTATCTTCTTCCCACTGGATTTTTGCTTGTTCGAGTTCTTCGAGGAGGCGTTTTTCCTTATCGCGAAGTTGAGCGGCTTCTTCGTATTTTTGGCTTTTGACTACGTGATTTTTTTCTTTTTTCACGTTTTCAATTTTCTCCTCAAGGTCGATGATGGTTTTGGGCACTTGGATATTGTTGATGTGTACCCTTGCGCCTGCTTCGTCCAATACGTCTATCGCCTTATCGGGCAAGAACCTATCACTGATATAGCGGTCAGACAATTTCACACAAGCATCTATAGCCTCTGGCGTATAGGTTACGTGGTGATGGTCTTCGTACTTATCTTTGATGTTATGCAAAATCTCAATAGTTTCTTCAGGCGAGGTGGCTTCCACCATTACGACTTGGAAACGGCGTGCCAATGCGCCATCTTTTTCGATATATTGGCGGTATTCGTCGAGGGTAGTTGCCCCGATACATTGAATGTCGCCACGCGCTAAAGCAGGTTTGAACATATTAGAGGCATCAAGCGAACCTGACGCACCTCCTGCGCCTACTATAGTATGCAATTCATCAATAAATAGAATCACTTCGGGCGATTTTTCCAGCTCGTTCATCACGGCTTTCATGCGCTCTTCGAACTGACCACGATATTTTGTGCCTGCTACAAGGGAGGCAAGGTCAAGCGTTACCACGCGTTTTCCAAATAATACACGCGATACTTTTTTCTGCACGATGCGCAATGCCAAGCCTTCTGCGATAGCCGTCTTGCCTACGCCTGGCTCTCCTATAAGAATAGGATTGTTCTTTTTCCTGCGGCTAAGAATTTGGGCTACGCGCTCAATTTCTTTCTCGCGTCCCACGATAGGATCGAGCTTGCCTGCTTCAGCAAATTTGGTGAGGTCGCGCCCGAAATTGTCAAGGACAGGGGTGCGCGATTTTTCAGAGCCACGTTGTTCACGTTGCCCACTTCCACCGCCATACATACGTCCGCCTGCATTCTCATCATCCTCATCGTCTGTACTTGATGCGTTTTGAGGCTGTGCATTGGTGAGTGTGTACTCTATTTGGTCGCGAACAGTTTGATGATTTACGCCCATACGTTGTAGGATTTGTGCGCCTAAACACTCTTCTTCATGCAAGATAGCAAGTAGCAGGTGTTCGGTGCTAATGAGTTCACTTTTGAAGTATTTAGCTTCTAAGTAGGTAACTTTCATGACGCGTTCTGTTTCGCGATTGAGTGGAAAGTTATTAGGATTTCGAAACGAGTTAACAGATTTCGGCTTTGTATGTTGCTCTATCACTTGTCGCAATTCGTTAAGGTCGACCCCCATTTTTTGCAAAACAGTGAGCCCAAGCCCTTCGCCATCGCGGATAAGCCCAAGAATCAAATGCTCAGTGCCAATATAATCATGTCCTAACCGATACGACTCCTCGCGGCTAAGGGAGATTACCTCCTTGACTCTACTTGAGAATTTTGCTTCCATATTGTTGATTTGTATATAATACTAAGTTATGGGTGAATACGAATATTTTTAGGTACTTTTATGAAGGCTTGCTTATTCTGATACTTTCTATTTGTGCTACAGATAGCCCTGTAATGTTGGCAATGAGTTCATTATCAGCTCCTGCTAAAATGGCGTTTTGGATAACAGAGGCTTTTTCGTCAAGAATAGCTGTTTGAACTGCTGTCTGTACTACCTTTCTTGTAGCGAGTTCCCACTTGCCTATTTCATCTTGCATACGCATGAGGGCATAGTCATACGCGGCTAATTCTTCTTTTGTCCAATTAAATTTATTGGCATCTTGATAAGCATTTTCTAATCCTTCATCTTCTATATTATCTGGAATTATGTTTAAGTTTTCTGCGTTTTTAATAAAATAAATCCATTTATCGGCTAAATCATCTAACTCCTCTGCGGTTTTATTAAATTTGGGTAATTCAATAAAGTGGTATTCGATATCATTCAAATAATTTTCGTGTGTTTCTATATCTAATATTTTGTGGCTGCTGAGGTATTTAGGCGAGTTCGTGTAATTAAAATCTAAGATGCCTATAAAAATAATAGGGCTTAATTGTTTGTATAAACTACCTCGTTCTATTTGGTCAGCAAAACTTTTGGACGTATAATACAGCACGCGTTTGTCAAAACTATCTACTTCAGCTACTTGCATTTCTACTATGTACTCCTTGCCTGCTTTATCTTTTGCTTTTACATCTATGATAGTAGTTTTTCCATCTTTAATTTTGGGTAATTGATAAGGGTAAAGTATGGTTAAGTAGGTGATTCTTCTGTCTTCTTTCAATCTTAAGATAGCATTGAGGAATGATAAGAGTGCTTGTTTTTTAGCTTCATTGCCAAAGATTTTACGGAAAGCCAAGTCAGTTTTTACATCAACGAATTTCATAAAGGGGTAGTTTAGTCATTTTTGTTTTTGCATTTATACCTTCACAGAAAATCAAATCTAAGATGCTCATATTTTGTACAAAACTCTTGCCAAATACTTGTGTATAGGGTTGTAACGAATTTTGCAGTGTGTTTGGTATATTTCGTTTGGGATGAATATCTTGCCTGTAATCTATATATAATTCATTATCAGCGTTTTGTATATAATTTTCGTGTAAAATAGGGGTTTGTGGGAGTTGTAATATTCTCCGACAAAGTGTCAGTATGGCTATATTCAAATCTGCCAAAAGAGCAGGTTTTATTTGGTAAATGTCGGCTATATCATCGAAATAATAAGTGAAATAGGGTGCTTTGCCGTAGTTTGTTTGGAGGCTTCTTAAATGAAGGTTCACCCATTTTTGGGAGTAGTCTATTTCTATTGTATGAACAGGTTGTTTAGGCAAGATT
>JAYTNK010000207.1:0-1683 GCA_043748375.1 Cytophagales bacterium | reverse complement strand
GGGCAAAAATAAATAAAAATTATCTATTTGATTATCAATATATTAGCATTTAAATTTAAAATAATTAAAAAAATATTTTGTTTCTATGTTACTAAATTGTTAATTTTGCGTTAAGTAAATATAAACTAACCGCAAAAGATGAAAAAATACCTATTTATCCTCTGTTATTTTACCTCCATAGAAGCCTATAGCCAAGACAAACAATTTATAGCACAGTGGATGGTACACGTTTCGTGGTTCTTGCCTGCCGAACAAGTAAGCAGAACAGAAAGAACCGAATATACTCAAAAACTTCTTGAACATTGCCAAAAATTGGCAAAACAGCGCAGAAATATAAAGCAAGAGCGGAAATTCTTACAGAAAGTATTTTATCAAACACATAAGAAATTTAAACTTGCCTACGCAACCAATAGCTCTGTAGCGCAGGCGGTGCTTGTAGGCAAGTTCGATTGTGTGTCGGGCACTGCCCTATTTGCATTGGTGTTGGACTATTTGGGTTATACTTATGAGATACATGAAACCACCTCACACGCCTATCTAAAAGTAAAAACGCTACAAGGCATCGTATTGTTAGAAACTACAAACGTTACACAAGGATTTGTAAAATTTGCAAACGAAATAAGAGAAATAGAACAAACATACAGCCCTCTTTTGCCTAAACACACTAACCGTATCATAACACTCAAAGAATTGGCAGGGCTACAGTTTTACAACCAAGCCTTATTTGCTATGCAAACTGAAAATTTTGCAACAGGCAATGCGCTTTTACACAAAGCTAAAATGCTTTATCATCGTTCAGAAAGAGTGGAAAGGTTACTTTATTTAGCTGAAAAAAGATAAAAGACTTCTTGCGAAAGTGCCTCACACCCTGCACTCTCTCAAAATGGGGAGAGGGCAGGGTGTGAGGCTTTAAAAAAGACTTTCGAAAGAAGTATAAACTAAAACGGCTCTTCAAAAGTTATGGCAGGATTTACCCAAACTCCTCGTGTAGTCATGCTGTAAGAATCCCCTGTTTTGCAAAAGCGAAGTGCTAAAGGAACAAACGGATGCTTACAACATGGCTAATTCTCGGCACATTTCCGTTAAAATTTAATCCCTACTACTACTACATCATCAGTTTGAGGGTTATCGCCTTTCCAAGTAGTAAACTCTTCGTTTAGCTTCTCTTTTTGGGCAAGCATAGGCAAGTGGCTTATTTTGAGGAAGTATTCACGCATACGTTTTTTCATGAACTTGCGGTCTTCGGGACCTCCAAATTGGTCTTGCAATCCGTCAGAAGTTGCATAAAAGACATCATAGTCTTGCACCATAATCACATGCTTTTCGAAGTTTTTCTCGGTGTCTTTTCCCGAATAACCAATGGCGGATTTGGAGGCAGGGATTTCATGTATTTCAAAATCGCGGACATAGTACAGCGGGTTTTTGGCACATGAAACGCTCAATTTATTGATTTCAGCCTCATGAACCATCACGATAATATCCATACCATCTTGGAGTTGTTTTAGTTAGCGCGGCAATCCGCCACGGTGCGAAGGGAGGAGTTGTTAGGGTATATTCCACGTTTTCTTTTCCCTTTTTTTTTGCGGGAGAAAACGTGTGAAAACGTAACCGTAGATTACAGTTGAGTTCATTTACACCCCGAAAACCGAAATGTTAGGACAGCTTCGTTCCCTGGCCTACGAG
>JAYTNK010000206.1:0-5111 GCA_043748375.1 Cytophagales bacterium | reverse complement strand
CTTTTTCCAAAGAAATTGGAAAATTAAAACAATTAACGAATCTCAATTTGTCTGAAAATCAACTAACAACTTTTCCCAAAGAAATTAGAAAATTAAAACAATTGACTGGTCTGAGTTTATCGTATAATCAACTCATAAATTTGCCTAAAGAAATTGAGAATCTACAAAAATTAATTCATTTGGACTTATACGACAACCAAATCAACATTCTACCCCAAGAAATTGGAAGTTTACAACAATTAACTCATTTAGATTTAAACAATAATAGGCTTAATACTTTGCCACAAGAAATTGGAAACTTACAACAATTGACTGGTTTGTATTTAAATAAAAATCAACTTATAACATTACCTCAATCGCTTAAAAGTATGAAACAATGTAAGATATATGTGGGCGAAAATCCTTCTGATGCTTTGCGCGAATTTGTAGGAGACTGGGGAAATGTGTTTTTTAGTGATATCGAGCTATCCTTCTAATATTTTAGTATTTCTTTGATAACTTCTTGCCTACCCACAGGCAAGTTTTTTGTAGGCAAGGGCAAAGGTTTATTTTTATCTTAAAAAATTCGTAATTTTGTTTCAAAAAATAAAACGTATGCAAATCTTACTCGAAACTACCGAAAATCAAACCTTGCAAAAAGTAATGCAATACGCCCAAAGTTTGGGGGTTACTGTTTCAACCTTGCCTACGCTGCCAGAAGGCAAGACCAAAGAGGAAAAAGAGGCATTGCTCAAAAAACTGCAAGCCTTTGATATAACAGACTTTCCTTTACAAGAGGCGTTGGATTCGTTGAATGATGAAGCCATTTATCCAACTTTGTAAATCGTATGAAATTGATAGACACCAACATTTTTATCTATTCAGCCCAACCTGAATATGCGTATTTGCGGACTTTATTTGCAGAAACAAATGTATATTATGCAAGTGTCAGTAAAATCGAAACGCTCGGTTTCCATCAGTTGAAAGCCAAACATAAAGCCTATTTCGAAACAGCTTTTGATATGGTTACACCCATTTCGCTTACCTCTGATGTGATAGAAAAAGCCATATCGCTTAGGCAACAACGCAAAATGAAGTTAGGAGATAGCATCATTGGCGCAGTAGCTATATTGTACGATTTGGAACTATACACTCGAAATGTTACAGATTTCGATTGGATAGCAGGCGTGAAACTTCACAACCCCATTCTATAAACTTGCCTACCCACGCAGGCAGGCAAGTTTTTTTCGTAGGCAAGGGCAAAGGTTTCTTTTTTTGCCCTACCTTTGCGCCTGAATTGTTGAAGGCTGAACGTTTATAAACACTCAACCAATCAATATCCAACAATTCGTCCATTCAACGCTCAACAAATCAATAGATATGCCCAAAAACGACCATATAAAATCAGTACTCATTATTGGTTCGGGTCCTATAGTGATAGGACAAGCCTGTGAATTTGACTATGCTGGCTCACAAGCCGCAAGGTCATTGAAAGAAGAAGGCATTGAGGTTATCCTCATCAATTCGAACCCTGCTACTATCATGACTGACCCCAAGATGGCAGACCATGTGTACTTAAAGCCGTTAGAGAAAAAGTACATCATCGATATTTTAGAAAAGCACAAAATTTCGGCAGTCTTGCCTACGATGGGCGGACAAACCGCGCTAAACTTAGCGATAGATTGTGAAAAAGCAGGCATTTGGGAAAAATATGGCGTGGAGATTATTGGAGTTGATATCAAAGCTGTAGAAACCACTGAAGACCGTGAGCAATTTCGCTTGAAGATGATTGAATTGGGCGCGCACGTCTGCAAAGGCAAGACGGCTACCTCTTTCCTACAGGGCAAGAAAATTGCGCAAGAAATTGGCTTTCCGTTAGTAATACGCCCCTCTTATACGCTTGGCGGTACGGGGGGCGGTTTTGTGAATGACCCCGAAAAGTTTAATGACGCACTTGCACGCGGACTCCAAGCCTCGCCTACCCACGAGGTATTGGTGGAGCAAAGCATCATGGGCTGGAAAGAATATGAGCTGGAACTTTTGCGTGACAGCGTAGGCAATGTGATTATTATTTGCACGATTGAAAACTTTGACCCGATGGGCATTCATACAGGCGACTCTATCACAGTCGCGCCCGCTATGACGCTTTCGGATAAGCTCTATCAGGAAATGCGCAACTTGGCTATCAAGTGTATGAACGGGATAGGTATGTTTGCGGGAGGTTGCAATATCCAATTTTCGGTCAATCCTGAAACAGACGAGATTATTGTAATAGAGATAAATCCGCGTATGTCGCGCTCCTCTGCCCTTGCGTCCAAAGCCACAGGCTATCCAATAGCCAAAATAGCGGCAAAATTGGCATTGGGCTACAACCTTGATGAACTGAAAAATCCTATCACAGGCAGTACTTCGGCTTATTTTGAGCCGTCTATAGATTATGTCATTGTAAAAATTCCACGTTGGAATTTTAATAAATTCCCTGGCGCAGATGTCAAGCTCGGCTTGCAGATGAAGTCGGTAGGCGAGGTAATGGGCATTGGGCGTAACTTCCAAGAAGCCCTACAGAAGGCGTGTCAATCGCTGGAAAGTCGTAGAAATGGCTTAGGCGCAGACGGCAAAGAACTCACCAATCAGCAAGTTATCTTAGAAAGTTTGGAGTTTCCGAGCGCAGACCGCGTGTTTCACATCAAAGATGCGTTTATGTTGGGCATTGCGTTTCGTACTATCCAAAAATTAACGAAAATAGACAAGTGGTTTTTGGAACAAATTCAAGACCTTGCCTACACAGACAAGGAGATACAAACCTACACGATTAACACCTTGCCTACCCACCTGCTCCGCACTGCCAAAGAAAAAGGCTATGCCGATAGGCAAGTTGCCCACTTATTGCGCTGTTTGGAAAGCGAAGTTTTTAAACGTAGGCAAGATTTGGGTATTCAGCGTATTTACAAAATGGTGGACACTTGCGCCGCAGAGTTCGAAGCGAAAACCCCTTATTACTATTCTACTTTTGTGGGAAGTAGCCTCACCCCTACTCTCTCTGCTGGAAATGAATCTAAGGTTTCAGAAAAGAAAAAAATCATTATTTTGGGTGCAGGACCCAATAGAATAGGGCAAGGCATTGAGTTTGATTATTGTTGTGTGCATGGCACGCTGGCAGTGAAAGAAGCAGGTTACGAGGCTATCATGATTAACTGTAATCCTGAAACGGTTTCTACTGATTTTGATATTGCGGATAAACTCTATTTTGAGCCTGTTTTTTGGGAACACATTTACGACATTATTTTGCACGAAAAGCCTGAAGGTGTTATCGTACAACTTGGTGGACAAACTGCCCTAAAATTGGCAGAAAAACTAAACCGTTATGGCATTAAAATCATAGGTACGACTTATGATGCGCTGGATTTGGCAGAAGATAGAGAACGATTTTCGAACCTTTTGCGCGAGTTGGATATTCCATATCCTGAATTTATAGCAGTGCGTTCCGCAGAGGAGGCGTATGATGTAGCCAAGCACATGGAGTTTCCGTTATTGGTGCGTCCTTCGTATGTATTGGGTGGGCAACGTATGAAAATCGTGCTCAATGAAGAAGAACTCGAACAGCACGTGGTTGATGTATTGAATGATTTTCCTGATAACAACATCTTGATAGATAGGTTTTTAGACCAAGCTATAGAGGCAGAGGCTGACGCTATTTGTGATGGCGAAAATGTGTATGTGATTGGCATTATGGAACACGTAGAACCCGCAGGGATACATTCAGGCGATTCTCATGCGGTGTTACCTTGTTTTTCGCTTAGTCCTATGTTGATTGAGCAAATTGCGCGTTACACCAAAAAAATTGCCCTTGCGCTTGATACGATTGGTTTATTGAATGTGCAGTTTGCTATCAAGGATAATACGGTGTATGTGATAGAAGCGAATCCGCGTGCTTCGCGTACTGTGCCGTTTATATGCAAGGCATACCAAAAGCCATACATCAATTATGCCACCAAGATTATGCTTGGACATAAAACGCTCAAGGATTTCAAATTAGACAAGACGGCTACTTCGTATTTTGTACCTGTAAAACGCGGTTATGCGATTAAAATTCCTGTATTTTCGTTCAATAAATTCCCCAACGTAAACAAGGAATTGGGTCCTGAAATGAAGTCCACAGGCGAGGCTATTTATTTCATCAAAGACCTACAAGACGAGGCGTTCCAAAAGATTTATGATGAAAGGAATTTGTATTTGAGTAGGTAGGGGCAGACCTACGTGTCTGCCCTTTTGCCAAACACCAAGACCCGTTTTTATTCAAAATGTGTGTCCAAACAAGGGGGCGAACACGTAGGTTCGCCCTTTTGACAAACACAAATACCCGTTTTTATTCAAAATGTGTGTCCAAACAAGGGGGGCGAACACGTAGATTCGCCCCTACAATCACAACGTTGCAAAATGAAAAATTACGACCCAAAAATACATCATAGAAAATCTATTCGCATGAAGGGTTATGACTATTCACAAACTGGATTATATTTCATAACCATTTGCTGCCAACACAGAATCAACCTATTTGGAGAAGTTGTAAACAGTGAAATGATATGTAACGAAGCAGGCAAGATGGTTGAAAAATGGTGTTTTGAGTTGGAGAACAAATTTCCTGATATTTGTTGTCATGAAATGGTTGTAATGCCCAACCATTTTCATTGTATTATTGAAAACGTAGGGGCAGACCTACGTGTCTGCCCTAATACCGAAAATTTGGGCGAACACGTGGGCGAACACGTGGGCGAACACGTAGGTTCGCCCCTACATACAATTGTCCAATGGTTCAAAACCATGACCACCAATAATTACATACGCGGAGTAAAAAATTTGGGGTGGCAACCTTTCGATGGTAAAGTGTGGCAACGGAACTATTGGGAGCATATCATAAGAAATGAGGAAGCATACAATAACATTTCCAACTACATCAAAAATAATCCTGCAAAATGGGGTGATGATATGCTGAATCAAGTAGAGTAGACAGGCAAGGCGCGAGTCTTGCCTATTCTAAAAAAAGAATGTTATGCAAGTTTTGGTTATAGACAATTTTCGTGTTACGGGCAGAGGCATTGTAGCACAAATACAACACCATTTGGAAGGCTTGC
>JAYTNK010000205.1:0-3561 GCA_043748375.1 Cytophagales bacterium | reverse complement strand
AGCCACGCTGTAAGCGTCTGTTTGTTCCTTTAGCACTAACAAGGGATTCTTACAGAATGGCTACGCGAGAAGTTTTGATAAATCTCGCCATAACTTTCGAAGAACCAAATTTATTGATAATCAATTTATTAAAACATATACTTTACACCCATGTTCACTTGCAATCCGCGCGGGCTTATAAGCGCGTATTTTGTTTCTTTGATAGCTTTAATATTCTGAAAATACATACTATTCGCTGTTAGTGCCCAGTGCGGGCTGTACCTATATTCGGCTTGCGCTCCTGCGCCTATTTGCCAACTCCAAGTAGAAATTTTGGTGGCGGTATTGAGGCGATAAGCAATCGCAACATTATCTTGTAATTCATAGCTCGAAGTAGAGGAGCGCACTAATTTATCTACTTGCGCCGCGCCCAAAATTGTAAAAGCAAGTTTTTGGAACGGATTGAGGGTATAACCTACCTGCATAGGAATTCCAATGTATTCAAACCGCGAGGCAATATGTATCAGACTTTGTTGATTGAATTGCAAAATACTGAAGGCGTTTTCCTCATTAGGACGATACGAGGGGTGATGCTTAATTGCTTGAACAAAGTTGGGACTGTTGATATTCCCTTCCAAAATATCCAACAAAAACGAATGACGAGAGTAGTCATAATAGTTTACAAAAAAAGCGTTGGTGCTTTGTTCTAAGAACTCTGCCCTATATTGTATGCCTGCGCTAAACTGCCAATGTGCATTAAATTGACAACCAAAGCGCACATCAGCTTGATTTGCCAAACTATATTGTGCTTTTTCTGTAATATCTGTAAAAAAACCACTCAAATCTATATCATCGCCTAATGCGTGTAGTTGCGCGTAATCTTGCAAATATTTATCATACAAAATAGTTAATTTAGGCGAAGCTAAAGTTACACCACGTTGAAAAGCTATCCAAAACTTATGCGCCTGGGTTTGAGTTGTAGGTTTGGCGTAGGCTACAAAATCAATCTTTCTCATACATAATTCCTCTTGTCTAAGTGTATTAAAAGCCAATACAGGCAAGGGTTTAAGGATGTTATGCTTTGAACTGTCTTGCGATTTTGATATTTGACGCGTAATTTTTTTATGTAAGTGTTGTAGCCAATTTCCGTTTATAGGTTTTGTGGGTGTATTTGTTAAAATGCTATCTATCTTGCCTGCCTCTATGGTTTGGGTAGGCGAGTTGTTTGTAATGTGAACTATCTTGCCTGCCTCTGTGATTTGGGTAGGCAAGTTGTTTGTAATGTGAACTATCTTGCCTGCCTCTGTGGTTTGGGTAGGCAAGTTGTTTGTAATGTGAACTATCTTGCCTGCCTCTGTGGTTTGGGTAGGTAAGTTGTTTGTAATGTGAACTATCTTACCTGCCTCTGTGGTTTGAATAGGCAATTCAGGGGTTATACTATAGTAAAAATTTGCTTCATGTAATTTGGAGTTAGCATTTAGTGGGTGTTTATTTACCTGATGGGTTGTTTTATGTATAAATATACCACTAAATAGTAATAGACTTAAGATAGAGAACAAAAAGTATCTTCCTTTGCCTACATCTTTATCTGGCGTGTGTTGCGATAGGGTAGTATCTATCTTGTCCCATAAGTTTTTACTTGGCGATAGTTCGGCTCCCTCGAATGCTTCCAGCCATTTTTGCTCAAAGCTCATATCAAATTTTTCTTTATTTATTTCAGACATACGACATAGTTTTTAAGGCTGTTTCCTTAGCTGTTATCATTTTTTGTAACATTTGTTTGGCGCGTGCATATTGTGATTTTGAAGTGCCTTCGCTGATTTCGAGCATTTCGCCAATCTCATTATGCTGATAGCCTTCAATCGCATAGAGGTTAAATACCATTTGGCAACGCAAAGGTAACTGTTGTATTACGCCCAACAGTTCTTGAAAATTATATTGAGAGATAGTAAATTCTGATTCAACGAGATTATCTTGATGGTTTTCAATGTCTTCAGGTGGAATTTTGTGCATTTTTCTGCTGTAAAATTTTAGCGCAGTATTTACTACGATTCGTTTCAGCCATGCTTCAAGCGGACAGTCTTGCCTAAATTGCGCTAAATTCTTGTATATTTTGATGAAGGCATCTTGTAAAATATCTTCTGCGTCTGCACGCGAACGAGCATAGCGCATGCTAACTACAAACAGTTTTCGATGAAACTGGTCGTAGAGTAGCTTTTGCGCTTTGCGGTCGTTGCGCGTGCATAACTCAATTAGCTCAAGTTCAGACATTTTTAAAGATAGGCTGTTATAGATATGACCTCTTTATACGATAAAAGGTTGCAAAGCAATAGGAATATTTTTTGTATAGCTTATTCATAACGCAAAATCCACTTCTTGCCTGCCCAACCGTCCTGCATTTTCATGAGGTCTATTTGTGGATCGATAAGCAAACGGCTTGCCTGCCCATTGAGCGTAACATATACTTCAGCACGCACCATAGGCGAGTAAACACCTTTTTGGGCATAGTGATTGCCTATAAAATGTGCAAATTGTAAAATCATATCGGGTTGCATCGCCATTTGTTTTTCTTGGTGTGCATTTAAAAACACACGGTTATCTACAATGCCTTCCCTGCCTGTCTTACTATCGCGCACATAAAAAGTTGCCGTTCCAGCCTTTTCCATCAACATCACACGCCAAGAAAACCTGTAGCCTTCCTCTGTCCAAAACAAATTGCCCTCATATAATAAATAACGAAAAGGGAATAGTAATTGGAAAATAAAAAATATAAAAATAAAGGTAGTGCGAAACACAAGGTTGGAAGGCAATAATTGCGGTGTATCGTGTTCGATAGGTTTCGCTTTAGCTGTAAAGAAAATGAGTGTTGCCCCTATCATTACAAGCGGAAAAATGCCAATAGAAAACATAAAACCTGTAAGCGAATGAAACACAATAACAGCAAGGTAGGCAAGCAGACGCGTTTCGCGCCAAAGCAATAGGAAAGGAATAGTACAATCATACAACATTCCTGCCCAGCTAAATAAATAAGGCGTGAGCTTATACGTGAAAATCCAACCTATGAACGGCATTTTGTCTTGAGCGGGAAGCCAAATCTTCAAAGGTAATGCCAACACAAGCCAATCATAATTTATTTTGGCAATGCCCGCATAAAAATAAACAATGCCCACTTGAAGTTGAAAAACTAAAATCGCTATGCGAGGTACTGTATCTTGTCTACGCCTTGAGGCAGGCGAGAAAATAAGTAAAAATAATACGATACTTACAAAATAATAATGATTAAGATAATAGGTTAAATCAATTAATTCTATATAAGTAAAGCTAACGAATAAAATAAAAGCAGAAAGCCTAAAAAATCTATGCGTAATTATGCCTAACGCGCTGACTACCATCAAGATGTGCAACGCATATAGCCAAAAGGTAGGCAAGCTTGCTACCCAATAAAAGCCATAATACTTAAACTGGAAAATCCTATCTGCAAAATGATCTTCTATCCAACCCAACCACATAAAACGAACTGTACTGAAAAGCAACATCACACCCATCACTATTCGAAAAGTAAAGAGTGGCATCGCATTTACA
>JAYTNK010000204.1:0-5777 GCA_043748375.1 Cytophagales bacterium | reverse complement strand
ATATTATGGCACTTATCAGCAAAATACGCAGGTACTCAGGAGTAGCAATTGGCTTTATTGCCTTCTCAGTATTTGCTTTCGTCCTCTCCGACCTCTTAGGTTCAGGGGGCATCTTTGATGCACTTGGTTCAGGCAAGCGTTACGCAGGCACCATGGCAGGCGAGTGGATAGCCGCACAAGATTTTGACAAAGCAGTGAAAATGCAAGCACAAGGCACACCAGAAGCGCAAGGACGCGATATAGTGTGGAATTCTATGCTGTTTGAAAAAGTAGTATTGCCTGAGTGTGAATTGCTTGGTATTACGGTAACTGACGAAGAGGCGAAGCAAATGGTGCAGGGCGACTCCATGTTCATACACCCTAATATACGCAATCAATTCACAGACCCGCAAACTAAAAAGTTTGATAAAAACCGCGTTATCGAAACACTCGAAAACATGGGACGCACTATACAGGCTACGAATAGTTGGAAAACATACGAGGAAGGTTTGCGCAAAGATCGTATGCGTACAAAATACGAAAACTTGATGCGTATCTCTACTTATATAACCAAAGCAGAAGCAGAACGCGAACATGAAGCACAAAATGAAAAGGCAGAAGTGAAATTCCTCTACATTCCGTTTACTTCTATTGTCGATTCTACCATCGTGAAACAAGTGAAAGAGGCTGAAATGCAAGATTTTTTGAATAAAAATCCTCAAAAATTTAAAGGGCAAGAAAGCCGTAGCTTGGAATACATAGCTATAGACGTAAAGCCATCTAAAGAAGACAGCATAAAATTTACTACTGAATTGCGCGAACTTGGAAAAGAACTTGCCAAAAGTCAAGATGACTCTACTTTTGCTAAAGGCAACTCTGATACGCCCAATCCTGATGACAATAAATTCATCGCACCCGATAAACTGCCTACAGAACTATTTAGAAAGTACCCATCTTTGGCAAAAGGAGGCATTTATGGGCCAATGCTTGATGGTAAAACCTATAAAATAATTAAAATAACAGATACTAAAAAAGACTCTGTAAATTTTATGGCGCGTGCTTCACACATCTTGTTCAAAGCTGACAAAGGGGCAAACGAAGAAACCAAAACTAAAGCACGCAAAGACGCTGAAGAAGTATTGAAAAAAATTAAAGAGGGAGCAAATTTTGAAGAAATGGCGAAAAAACATGGCTCTGACGCTACCGCACCTAATGGAGGTGATTTGGGTTGGTTTGGCAAAGGACGCATGGTAAAGCCGTTTGAAGATGCTGTATTTAACGCCCCTGAAGGACTGGTTCAAAATATAGTTGTTACCGATTTTGGCTACCACATTCTCCAAGTTACACACGCTAAGACGTTCATACAATACAAAGTAGCGACTATCAGTCGTGCTCTTGAGCCAAGTGATAACTCTTCCGAACGCGCCTTGGCAGAAGCACGTACACTTACCGAAAAATGCAAAACCTTAGAGGAACTTCGCGCTTTCGCAAAGAAAAACCCTAAATATATTATCCAAAAAGCAGAAAAGCTAACCCCCGCTTCTAATTCGCTTAACGCTATCCAAAATGCACGTGAACCTATTCGTTGGGCATTTACTGACGCAACTGTAGGAGCTGTTTCGCAACCTATGGAGTTGAAAGACCAAAACGTATATATCGTGGCAGCTCTTACAGCAAAAGTAGAAAAAGATGAAGCCTCTATCAATGCTTTCCGTGAAGAATTAAAAACTGAAGTATTGAAGCAAATCAAAACCAAAACTATTACAGCGAAACTTGATGCAAAAGGTAAAACCCTTGATGAAATAGCTAAAAAGTATGGTAAAGACGCACTTATAGGCGAGTCTAAAGACCTTTCTATGAGCAAAAACGACCTGCAAAGCTATGGCTTTAATCCTATCTCGGTAGGCAAGGCTATGGGACTTAAGGCAGGAAAGCGTAGTGAAGTTATCATAGACGACACAGGTATATTTATCATCGAAATGGTGAAAACTACTCCTGCACCTGTAGTAGCTGATTATACACAATACAAGAACACACTCAAACAAAACAAAGCGGGTGCGGCAAGTTATTACGTACAAGAAGCTATTAAAAAATATAGAAAAGTAGAAGATTTGCGTTACAAAATTTATTAAGCAATCCCTACAACCTAAACAAAGCAAGCAACTCTCATAGGGTTGCTTGTTTTGTTTCCTAAACCCAAGTTCTACAACTATTAGTTGATATTTATGGTTCCTCGAAAGTTATTACGGAAGTGCACCGAGAATTAGCCATGCTGTGCGGCCTCTGTTTGCTCCTTTAGCACTTCGCTTTTGCAAAACAGGGGATTCTTACAGCATGGCTACGCGAGGGGTTTTGGTAAATCCCGCATAACTTGAAGAACCTACTTTATTTAATAACTGTGCCTTAAACACACCTAAACACTAGTGTTTAGGAGATTTTGAATGTTCGTTTTTTGTACATACTTTTGAATGCAAAAACAAGCATATCATGGCAATGAAATACAAAGTTAGCTGATTTGGAACGTTCTGAATTACATAATATTATCAGAAAAAATAAGCGTACGGGTTCGTGCCTTTATTTTGTTGGCGTGTGATGAACAAGCATTATCTAATAATGAAATAGCTGCAACATACGGCGTAACTATTCGGAGTGTTGAGAAATTACGTAAATGTTTTGTTGAAGAAGGTTTTTCAGTTGCTTTATCAGGCAAATAATGGGGTGGATACAAGCCCAAAGTATTTGATGGTCGTGTTGAAGCACATTTAATAGCCCTTCTGGCTGATACTATATCCCATACGAGATACTTGTTTGCCAACGCTGACACGTGGTTAGGATTATGCCGTTGTTCGTGTTTCGAAAAATGGGTGTAATTTTGTGCTATAGTTACGCTTTTCATTCACAAATCGTTGATTAACAACGAGATGCTTCACTACGTTCAGCATGACAAAATGAATGTTTTTTCTCTCCACAAAAATCGTCAGAGAACCCAAAAATACAGCAGTAAAAACTTACCTGCAATACTTTGCCATGCTTTCTTTACAGTCATTGTTGCCTTTTTCTGCCCCTTGTTTCCAGTCATAGCACGCTTTTTCGAGGCTATTTTGGGCTTGATAAATGCGTCCACGCAAAAAATAGTTGTAGCCTACTTCGGGTTGTTTTTCGATGAGTTTGTCGGCATCTGCACGTGCATTTTCCCATTGTTTAGTTTCAAAAAAGGCGAGGCATCGTTGCTGATAGGCGTTCCAGTTGTAAGGATTATACTTTATCAATAAATTCCAGTCTGTCAAAGCCTCTTCATATCGTTTTTGGGCTGTGCGAATATCTGCCCGTATTTGAATGGCATCTTCTGCGCGTGGATTGAGTGCTATCGTTTTATCCACATAGAGCAAGGCTTTTTCGAGTTGGTTTTGCTTTTGATGAATGAGCGCGAGCAAAAAGGTAACTTCAGCTTGTTTAGGCGAAATAAGCAAACTTGTTTCCAAATCTGTTTTTGCCTTATCCATTTGATTGATAGCAAGATAGGCTTTTCCGCGTTGAAAATAGGGGTAAGGTATGCCATTATTGCGCTTGGTAACCTCATCAAAATCTGCGATGGCTAATTCTATTTTTTCAACCTCCATGTACAGCAATCCACGATTGTAATAGGCTTCGAGGTAGTCAGTTTTATATAAAATAGCCTTATCGAAGGCGTTAAACGCGCCTTTTGAATTTTGAAGTTTGGTTTCTATTACGCCTTCCAAAAAGTATGCTTGTGCAAAATTAGGTTGCATTTCAATTGCTTTTTGTGCGCTTTTGAGTGCGGACATTAGCTTGTTGCTTTTTAGACTATCTTTAGCTGTTTTATAAAACATTTCGGCTGTTTGGGCAGGCAAGAAATGTATAGTAAAACAATAAATAAGGCTATAAATCAAATATCGCATAACAAATTTAGGAGTGTTAAAAGTTTTTAATAGACTTTTTTATGCAACAAAAACTATTTGCGTTTGTAAAATACAAACCCATTTTTTTCTTTTACTTTTTTTAATAAGGGTTCTTTATCGTAGGCCGCTTTGTTGTCAATCTTGCCTACCAAATAGGCAGGACGGCTGAGCGAATCCTTGAGCAAGTGGTTATTCCAAGCCTCTTTTTGTAAAGAAGGAAGCATTTTTTGTAGTTTTGCCTTGCCTCCAAAATGCTTTTCTAAAAACAATTGTTTTTCTTTTGAGCGTTCAGGTGTGATTGCCCCATAATAATGATAGGCGTAGCTGTGAAAATCTAAAGTGCTGATATAGGCATTTTCTTGTTTCGTTTCTTTCAAAAAGTCAATGTGCGCGCCTTGTGTATAACGCTCTATTTTGGGTACTATGATATACATCGTGAGTTGCAAACTTACGGCTACGCCCGCCAATAATACGATAACGCGCCTATTCGCCGACTTGTCTATAGGCAAGCTCGCATACAATAAACTTAACAGCAAAATTACACCTATCATACTTTCCCAACCTGACCAATAGACATTTGCCTCTAAATTAGCCACTGCAAAAGGGTCGTTGATGTAAGGGATAATTTGCTTTTTGTAAAAATGAACCCAAGGCAATATAAGCAAAGCTGTTGCCCAAAGTAGCCCTATCACAAATTGCAAAATCTTGCCTCCCAATGGTAAACCTGATACTTCACCTTTGAGTTGTCGGTATAAGTAATGCGCTGCAAAAAAAGTAAGGGGGAAATAACAAAGAGAAGAATAATGAATAATTTTAGTACTAATCAAGGAAAAAACGGATAGCGTAATCCAGAATAACATAGCAAACCATCTATGTAAGTTGTTTTGTATGGGGTTTTCTGGGGCTTTTCGTTCAAGAAAGTTGGCTAAAAAATAAATGCTGGCAGGAAAGCACCCTATCAATAACACTACAGGATGATACCAAATAGGCTGTTCATGCCCTGTGTCTTGCCCGCGTATCGCCAAGCCGTATTGATAATCAAAAAACTCTCTTACAAACCAAAAACCGTTTTTGAGTGTTTCAGGTAATATCCATAACGCAGTAACCGCGATAAGTATCAACGCATACCGCAGTAATTCTGCTATTCGAAAGGTTTGCCATTTTCTGCTCATGAGCCAATAGCCCAACCCACTTAGCCCTACTAAAAATACAGCCACGGGGCCTTTTGTCAAGACTGCCAAACCCAAAAACAAGCCTCCAAGCCAAGCAGCGCGATGACGAGCAGGGCGTTCCTCTGTTTCGGTAAGACGGGCTAATTGTAATATGGAAAGGAATATAAAAAGATTAAACCAAGGGTCGATGATGCCTGATTTGAAATAAAAATGAGGGAGAAAAGAGCCTATGTAAGTAAGCACCCACAAAAACCCCATGTTCGAATCATAATAACGCTTGCCTACGTAAAATAATAAGGGCAAAGTTATAATTCCTGCTAAAGCATTTGGAAAACGCGCTGCGTACTCATTTACGCCCCATATTTGCATCGATAATGCCTGCAACCAAAGAAATAGTGGCGGCTTCTCCCAAAATGGCAAAAACTCCATCTGCACCCGCGCATAATTGCCAGACACTAACATTTCTCGCGCACATTCAGCAAAATTTATTTCGTCCCAATCAAATAAATGCACCCAGCCTAAGGCAGGTAAGAACAGTAGGCAGGCAAGGCAGGCAACAAATACGAATTGTAAACGATTATTCATGCAAGGGTTTTGAGGTATATTTTTGGATTTATAATGGTTCTTAGAAAGTTATTGCGGGAATTTTTTTGCAGGTTTCCAAAAGTACCTTTTTACATAGAATAGGGGTTGCAACCCCTATTCT
>JAYTNK010000203.1:0-4493 GCA_043748375.1 Cytophagales bacterium | reverse complement strand
CTATTATTCTTTTTTGGCGTTTCAAAGATTTGATACCACTTTTTCCGCGCCGCTTGTTGATGTTTTGTGCTGTAAGTGTAATGACATTGTGGACATTAGGTTTGGTGTTTGCAAAACCGATTATTCGCTTTACCGAGCAATTTCGTTATAAAGACCAAGTAATTTATGAAGAACAATCGCGCTATCAAAAAATAGTGATTACACAGTGGAAGAACGACTTTTGGTTGTTTATAAACGGCAGTCAGCAGTTGAGTACGCTTGATGAAGCCATGTATCATGAGCCTTTGGTGCATCCCGTTATGACTTTGCATCCCTATCCACAAGATATATTGGTATTAGGTGGAGGCGATGGCTGTGCAGTACGCGACTTGCTCCAATACAGTACCTTGAAAACCGTCACATTGGTTGACCTTGACCCTGCTATGACCAATTTAGGGAAAAACCACCCTATGCTGAAAAAAGTCAATCAAAATGCTTTGCACAACAATAAAGTAACGATTTACAACCAAGATGCCTATCTATTTTTGGATAAAACTAAATTGCGTTTTGATGTTATTATTATTGACTTGCCCGACCCAAAATCGGTAGAATTGAATAGGCTTTATACCCAAGAATTTTACCACCTTTGCTACCACGCCTTACGCCCTGAAGGACTGCTCATCACGCAGTCGGGAAGCCCTTATTATGCCACGCGTGCTTTTACGTGCATAGGCAAAAGTATGCGCCAAGCCAATTTTGCCATAGCACCCATGCACAATCAAATCCTTACTTTGGGTGAATGGGGGTGGACAGTCGGTTCTAAACAATTCAATGAAGCAGATTTATTAGCTCGCCTGCGTTCTCTGCGTTTCGATAAACTCAAAACGCGATGGCTCAATGCCGAAGCCATGCAACTCATGACTTCTTTTGGAAAAAAAGATTTTTTTCTAAAAGACAGTGTGGAGGTTAATTCTATCCATAATCCTGTACTATACAAGTACTATTTGCGCGGAAACTGGGATTTGTATTGAGAAAATAGCATTATTTCAAAATTCTTTTATAAATTTACAAAAAAAAATGCTATTTGCAGAAAGTTTGCTATAGGGTATGTAGTACTATGTAATAATAGGCATAAATATACCTCTTCTAATCAATAACTTACTCCATAATCTCCCATTTCTTTATGAAACTTGATGTCGGCTTACTCAAATCAGTCCTGAATATTTATGATGAACTCTTTACAAATGGCGTTTCGTTGGTTTATTTAGGTGAATTTAACCACGAAATTACTAAAATGTTTACCTCTATGGCGGAAGACGACCTCGAGAGGCAAAGCACAGCCATGTCTGTAAAACGGCGCGTTTATCATGTAATGGTCGAAACTTTGCAAAACATGAATCGCCATTCGGACGAAATCACTAAAGACGAAAACGTAGGCAAGGGCTTGTTCATGATTGGCAAACGCAATGACTCGTACTTTGTCATTACCTCGAATCGCGTAACAATCGAAAACAAAGACCGACTGCAAAACGCCCTCAATCAAATCAATAGCGCAACGAAAGAGGAATTGAAGGAAATGTACAAAAAACAAATTAAAGGCGGTAAACTTTCTGACAAAGGTGGGGCAGGCTTAGGCTTGATTGATATAGCCCGAAAAACTACAGGCAGGCTGGACTATCACTTTATCCCTTACGATTCTGAAGAATACCTTTTTATTCTCAATGTAGAAATAAATACCAAAATTCTAAAAGAAGAGGCAGAGCAAGAAGAAGCCAAAGTAATACTCGAAATAACAACTGATACAAAAGAAAGCTAAGAATTAAAAAAATAGCTTTAACTTTGCACCATGCAATTTTTAATAAACTTTATACTGCACCTTGATAAGCACATGGAAGTGATTATCAAGGAATACGGCACATACACCTACGCCATCCTCTTTCTTATCATTTTTATTGAAACGGGCGTAATTATTATGCCTTTTTTGCCAGGCGACTCCTTGCTCTTTGCAGTAGGGGCTTTTTGCGCAAAAGGCTCCTTGAACTTGCCTGCCTGCCTGCTTTTGCTATACGTAGCCGCAGTTTTGGGTGATACAATGAACTATTGGATAGGTAAACGCATAGGCACAAATATATTTGAGCTGAAATCACGCTGGATAAAACAGGAATACTTGCTCAAAACGCAACGGTTTTACGAAAAACATGGCGGCAAAACGATTATCTTAGCTCGCTTCTTGCCCATAGTACGCACTTTTGCCCCCTTTATTGCAGGGGTAGGCAAGATGAGTTATCCTAAATTCTTATTTTACAATTTAGTAGGCGGAGCTTTATGGGTGCTGTTGTTTACGCTATTAGGCTACTTTTTTGGTACACTTGAAATAGTCCAAAAGAACTTCAGTTTGGTTATGCTGGGCATCATTGCGCTCTCAGTTCTACCCCCTATCATTGAACTTATGCGCAAAAGAAAGACTACCGATATTGAACACCCAACCCCTAAAATATAAATAATATGTTTGTTATTGCTCAAACCCTTTATACCACAGACGCTACCAATGCGGGTGGGCGCAAAGGTCATGTTACCACATCTGATGGCGTACTCGATCTTGATGTTCGCTCGCCTGCCGTTGGAAGCAAGTACACCAATCCCGAGCAATTATTTGCAGCGGGTTATGCCTCGTGCTTTAACGGAGCTATCATGGCGGTAGCACAAGGGCGTAACGTAACCGACTCGGAAGTTACAGCACACGTAACTTTTGGAAAGTCAGAAGTTGGCGGCTATGGTTTGGCGGTCATTTTGGAAGTAAAACTACCCAATCTTAGCCATGAAGAGGCTAACACATTGGTAGAACAAGCGCACCAACTTTGCCCTTATTCGGTAGCAACGCGTGGCAACATAGCCGTAACCTTGAAAGTGGTATAACAAAAGACAAAAGAAAATAAAAACGCACTCAAGGATTTTTAAACCTGAGTGCGTTTTTTTGCGCTTCAAAAATAAAACGCGCTAAAATAGGATTCTTTTCAGGCTTATAATGATTATTACAATAGCTACCAATAACATCATAGTGCGCAAAGGCAATTTGCTTGAAAAATAAGCCGCGATAGGAGCAGCTATCACACCTCCAATAATTAAGCCCGCTATGATAGTCCAATGAGATAAACCAATAACAGTAATAAAGGTAAGCGAACTTGCAAATGCTACAAAAAATTCAGCTAAGTTAGCCGAACCAATCGTATATTTAGGATGTCTGCCTCTCGCTATGAGTGTAGAAGATACAATAGGCCCCCAACCTCCTCCTCCTATAGAATCTAAAAAACCTCCTATGAATGCCAAACGTGGTATATTTGTGATACGTTTGCGGATAGCATCGCGTTTCAGGGCTTTCATTAATATTAAATATCCTAAAAACAAGGTGTAAAAAGATACTAATGGTTTGATATAATTATTGTATTGCTCTGCATAAGACAAGACATAAGCCCCTAAGATTGCCCCCAACACACCAGGTATCAACAATAATTTGAAAAGTTTACTGTTCACATTGCCAAAACGCAAGTGCATTAAACCTGATACACCACTCGTTACAATCTCGGAAGCGTGTACGCTCGCACTGCTCGCAGCAGGAGGAATGCCTATAGAAAGTAAGAAACTCGAGGCGGTAACGCCATACGCCATACCCAATGCGCCATCTATCATTTGCGCTACAAAACCTGCTAAAATATAAAACCATACATCTTTTGGAATTTGGTTGTAAAGACTAACCGCATTTGTGCCTACTTTTTCAGGAGGCAAATATACGCCTAACAAATAGCCACATACCAGCACTATCGGCAAGGCAAGAATATAATATTTGTTTGTATCATGGTGTTCTCTTGACAAAAACTGAAAGGAAAAACGTTGTTTCATGAATGTGAGTGAGTGAACAAATGGGTAAATGAATAAATGAGTGAATGAATAGATAAACGCCTAACGACACTCAATATTTCGGCTGTTATTTTATTTAAGGCTTCTATTAACAATACTTAGTCCTTCAACATTTCGGCTGTTATTTTATTCAAGGCTTCTATTTTGCTTTGAAAGTCGCCTTTGAGTGTTTTGCGATAGGCTTGCAAATTATCCAGTAAAGATTGGATGTCATCAGGCAAGGCTTCTTCAAGGTATTCACGAAACCGTTTTGCAAAGGTAGGCGATTTTCCGTTAGTAGAGATGGCGATTTTTAAGTCGCCTTTTCTGACTACCGAACCCAAGTAGAAATCGCAAATGTGTGGAGTGTCGGCTACATTGGTTAAGATGCCTAATTCTGTGGTTGATTCTTTAATTTCTTTGTGCAAATTAGGGTTATCAGTAGCCAAGATAACCAACTGCTTGCCTGCCAAATCATTTTGTTCAAACTGTCTTTCGTGTATCTCTAAAGTTGTGTGCAGGGAGGCAAGTTCCCATACTTCAGGCAATATCTTATCAGCCACTAAAGTAACACGCGCCTCAGGACTGTTTTTCAAGATAGCGGTTAGCTTTTCCAAACC
>JAYTNK010000202.1:0-4546 GCA_043748375.1 Cytophagales bacterium | reverse complement strand
TACACATCGGAAAGTGGTTTTGGGAGATTTAGACAACCCCGAATGGGGTTGAACTATGAATAGCCCCACGTGAAACGTGGGGTAAGCGAAAAGTCATATTCCAAAACCAATTTCGTATGTGTATATCATCAGTTTTCTTTATTGTCTTGGTTATCCAATCAAAATAGCTTTTATCCCTACAACATAAAAAACGTTGTAAAGTGTTTCAGATACTAAAAAAATATGTTAAAGAAAATTAAACAACTCGTTTCTATAGGTGAAACGGATAGCCTCTCCGACCTTGACAAGCGTAAACTGCATATCGTCAATGGCACGTCTGTGTTCGGAGTTCTTATGGTATCTATTTATTCATCTTACTACCTATTTATCCAAGTGTATGCACCTCTTGTATTCAATATGATGGGGTTAATCATTTTCTTAGTGCCTGTAGGGTTTAATTGGGCAGGCAAGCATAGATGGGGGCGAATTGGTTTTATATTGGGAGGCTATATTTTCATGGCAACTTTATGCGTAACGTATGGCAAGAGTTCAGGTACTGTATATGCTTTTCTTATAGGGGTGATATTGCCCCAATTTCTATTTGAAAAAAAAGCAATGGCTTCTTTTTTTGCATTTTTAGGTTTCCTGATAGCCGTTTTTTTTCAATTCTACTATTACCTATATCACAAAGGCGTGTTGGAATATGTGCTTACACCCTTCTCCAATTTTCTGAACATGTTGTTTTTGTTTTTGATGACCTATCTTATTGTAAAACAATTTACTTATGAAAGTGAAGCCTATCAAAGTATTATCCTGAATCAAAATGACGCTCTTACGCAACAAAAAGAAGAAATAGAAACCCAACGCGACCTCATAGAAGTAGAAAGGCATAAATCTGAAACCTTGTTGCTTAGTATTTTACCTGAAGAAACCGCTCACGAACTGAAAGAAACAGGACAAGCCACCCCTAAACAATATAAACTCATCACAGTGCTTTTTACAGACTTCAAAGGCTTTACGCAGATTACTGAAAAAATAAGCCCGCAAAAGGTCATAGAAAATCTGAATACGTGTTTTCTTGCCTTTGATGAAATTTGTGATAAATATGGTTTGGAGAAAATCAAAACCATTGGCGACTCGTATATGTGTGCGGGAGGCTTGCCTATAGCCAATACCACCAACCCTATAGACACCGTACAAGCAGGACTTGAAATGCAAGCATGGATGGTAGATTGGAAAGCCGCAAAAGAAGCTAAAGGAGAGCCTGCATGGGAACTTCGATTAGGTATTCATTCAGGCGAGGCGATTGCAGGGGTGGTAGGCAAGAACAAATTTGCGTATGATATATGGGGCGATACCGTGAACCTTGCCTCCCGTATGGAAAGTAGTGGCGAGGTAGGCAAGGTCAATATATCTCAAACTACCTACGAATTGGTGAAAGACAAATTTCAATGTGCTTTTCGTGGGAAAATAAGTGCCAAAAACAAAGGCGAAATAGCTATGTATTTTGTAGAAAATATTTTGTAACTTTTATTATATCCCCAAAAATATGCAAAAGCTTGCCTACCTTTTCCTTTTTATACTTGCTTGCTCATTCGTGGCAGCGCAAGAAAAAAGCCCCTTGCCTGTGGAAAGAGCGGGTAAATGGGGCGTTCCAGCACAAGATCACTATAAAGGAGTGCCTTTCATATACGATAGACTGTATAGGTGTCCCGTAGCAGGGCAATATATTGCCCGAAAAAACGATAAATGGGGCAGCGTAGATGCTAATCACAAAATCATTATTCCTGTGCAATACGATACGAAAGACGAAGATGGAGGCACATTCCAAATGGACGGAGAGGCTTACTTCGGCTTAGATGATGCGTTTTTATTGGGCAAAAAAGGCAAATGGGGCTTGTTGGATTATACAGGCAAGACGATTATGCCTTTCCAATACACCGACTTGCAGGAGATGGGCGATGTGTATGTAGCCCAAAAAAATGGGAAATATGGCATTATCAATAAAAACGGCAGAGTACATACCCCTTTCCAATATAAAAATTTTTTAGGTATGTGGAGACAAGATATGGCTGTACTTTCTAAAGATGGCGAAAAATGGCTGTTTGTAGATGTGGAAGGGAAAGAAAGTGGAGATATTACAGCCACACTTACACCTGTGGACAGTATTAATAAAGATCATGTAATGGTCTTTACCTTGGCAGGCAAACAAGGCGTACTGAATACACGTGGCGAAATAATTATTCCGTGCCTATATGACGACCTTTATACAGGTTTTAGCCAAAGTATCATACGCTACAGAAAAGATGGAAATTATGGCATTATAGATTTCGCAGGCAAGGAAATAACACCACCTATTTATACAGAAATCAAAGATTATCCAAGCGAAAGCTCTATTAGTGTACAAAAGAACAAACAATGGGGATTAATTGATTTGGCAGGCAAGGAAATAATCCCTTGTTTGTATGACGCGATAGAGCCTTTTTCTGATAGCCAAAACATAACTAAAGTAACCAAGAACGAAAAATTAGCTATTATTGACAAACAAAACAAGCTCGTTACCGATTTTATTTACCAAGAAATTTATATGTACCATACGCAAACAGGTGAGCTTAAAGGCGTGATGCGCAATGATAAATGGGGTTATATAGATGATACGGGCAAAGAGGTTATTCCCTGCCAATTTGAAAGTACGATAGGTTTTTTCGGAGCAACACTCATACCTGTCAAAAAGGATGGGAAGTATGGGTATATCAATAACAAAGGGGAAGCCATTATTCCTTTCAAATACGACAAAGCAAGCGAATTTTATAAGAACTCTACCGCTCGAGTAGAACTAAATGGAAAAGTAGGAAAAGTAGATAAACAAGGCAAAGAAACGTGGTAAAATAATAGTTTCTATATTAGACACTTTTACACTTTCGCAAGAAGTCTATTATTTTAAGCGATAGTTGAAGTACACAACCATTATCACTGAAAATAATACGCAAGGGGACGTTTTACCGCAAAGACTAATCCATGAGGCAGGCAAGGCTGTATATAGTATTACCTTGCCTACCCAATATGAAAGAAAAAAATATTCAAGTTTAGGCTTTTTTGGTTAAAAGAGAAGGGGTGTACACTTCTATAGGGGCAGATAAATCAAGCAATTTTTCTTGAGTAATGCACTGATTATCTAGGTAAAAAGGGAGTATGTTGTCTTCTGACATCCATGCAAGGCGCATAGTATAGTCGCTTTGCTCAGACAACCATTTTATAAAAGCTTCTTTGTTAGGAAACGATATATGTTCAGTAAAATAGCCATCTCCGATGATACAATAATAATAGACTGACGCTTCACAAATAAAACCCATGCCACAATAATCTCTGTGGACATTACCAATAGTACCTCCTATTTCTAAATAATGGGATACTTGGTTGGCTAATACCGTTCCATAAGGTGTTTTATCGTGGGTTTCTTTGGTCCATGCCTGTTTTTCAAGTTCTTTGTCCATCTTTTGTATAGGGTTTAGTTGAAATGGTTTTTTGGGAAAGCATTACGGAGCTTTTTTAATGAAAAAGATGAAATAAACTTATCATTCCTCGCGCAATTATGCTCACATAGGTTAGCAAATTAACGAAATATGACATTGTAGCGTATTAAAATCTGTATGAAACTATTAAATACTTTTTCAAAACAAATTATTTTGATGTATATAGTAGTATAAAAATCTAAAATATCAAGAAAATATACGCATTTTTATTTAGTCATGAGTTTCTATAAATAATGTCTATAAAAAAACTATCTTTGCGCATGGATTTTCAAAACTTTAGCTCCTATTCTTTCCTTCTCGACCGCACCTCAAGACGTGTAAAACAATATGCCCAAACCCAATTTAAAAAGCAAAATTTTGGCGTTACTGTTGATCAATGGATTATTCTAAAAAAACTAAATGAAATAAAAGGATGCAGTCAAAGCGATCTTGCAGAACTAACCAACAAAGATGCTCCCACACTTACTCGAATCATTGACCTGCTCGTAGGCAAGGCACTACTAGAACGACAAATAGATACTGAAGACCGCCGAAAGTTTTTTGTATGCCTTACACCCGTAGGCATACAAACTGTACAAGACCTATCGCCCAAAATAGACAATATTAGACAACAAGCATGGCAAGATATGACCCAAGCAGACTTTGAGCATTTCAAAAGCATACTGGAGAAAATTTACAAGAACTTAGCCTAACGGCAAATACTATAAAATATATTTTAACTTGTTTTTTTGTGCGTTTGCTTTTTGAGCAACAGATGCTACTCAAAAAGAAAATGCAACCTTTTTTACAAACGTTTTATTTATTTTTTGATATTAAAAAATAATTGTTACACTAATTATTGTTAAAACAATTTATATTTTCTAATTTTGCAGGAGAAGTTAATCTAATCACTCTCATGATACAAACCGATATTTGCATAATAGGCGCGGGTCCAGTGGGGCTTTTTGCTGTGTTTGAGGCAGGCTTGCTCAAAATGCGTTGCCACCTTGTTGATTTTCTACCACAAGTAGGCGGTCAGCTTTCTGAAATTTACC
>JAYTNK010000201.1:0-10492 GCA_043748375.1 Cytophagales bacterium | reverse complement strand
CCCAAAAGAAAAGCCGCAAGTGGCTGTCAAAAAAAAATCGCCACCCTACATACAACCGCCCTTGCCTGCGGCTGATGTTGCGTATGAAAATTACACTTTTGAGGCTGAAAAAGGCACTACAGTTGCTTATCGCACAGGCTCGCAAATCGTTATCCCTGCCAATGCCCTGCTCGACGAGGCAGGCAAGCCCGTAAAAGGTACGGTAAAACTTGCCTACCGCGAATTTCATGACGCGCTGGACGTGGCAATGTCGGGTATTCCTATGCAATACGACTCAGCAGGTACGCGCCAAAGCCTCCAAACGGCAGGTATGTTCGATATTCGTGCTTCACAGGCAGGCAAGAACTTACATCTTGCGGCAGGCAAGCAAGCCCAAATACGCATGGCTTCGTGGCAATCTGATGCAGACTATAATTTTTATAACCTCGACACCGTAAAACGTAATTGGGCATACCAAACCCGCGAAAAAGTAGAAATTAACCAAACCAAAATCGTGATGAAAACAGCTGTAGAGCAAATGCGTGCGCAAGTGCCTGCTACACGTTTTGTACTCAATTTAGGCAACGCATTTGATATTTCTGTAGAAGAAGATTATGACAAAATAAAACAAGACGCTTTAAAAAAAGCATTTACAGCTCGTTTTCAAGGTTATAAAGTGCAATATACCAACGAAATGTATGCTTACACACCCATACAAATCATGGGACAAGGGGAACATCCTGCACACGATTTGGTGTGGGAATTGGTAGGGCAAACACAAACCTTGCCTGCTCTACGCGCATTTAAAAATGAGGAAAGTAACAAACATTTTGAAGCCATACCCACACATATTGGCAATGGCGTGTATCAATTCAGCGTCTATAGAGGTTGGAAAAATAGAGATGACACTAAAGGCAAAGTAGAAGCCTATATCACCGCTAAACCTATCATGCGCATAGCCAGTTTATTGGCACATTCGCCCGAAAAATGGCGCGCCGAAGAAGCACAATTACTGGAAAAAATCCGCATAGAGGAGGAGCATATCAAACAAGTCGCTGATGTTTTTCGCCCCATCGCAGTCAGTAATTTTGGTATTCATAATTTTGACCGCTATATGAAAGACGATATGAAAGATAAAGCTGTTTTTGTTGATGCTTCTTTCAAAATAAACGGCACGCAAGAAGTATTATCGCAAAAAAAATTGAAAAAAATAATTTTCATTAATCCTGCTATCCGCTCCTCTGCTGAATATGCTAGAGGCAATTGGAATATGTTTGGTATGGTGCAAGACTCCAAAGTCCGTATTTTTGCGTTGCTTGACGGCTACCAAGTCGCCATAGTAGAGCCTACCGAATATAACCGCATCGATTTCAAAAAACTACAACCCGACGCTTCGCGCAAAGACCGAGCCGCACACGAATTTACGCTGCATCTCCAAACTGACCTCGTGAAAAGCCAAGCCGATTTGCGAAAGGCTTTGCAGATGAATTAAAAAACAATCTACTGAAGTACAAATTTGCCCCTTGCCTGCCTGCGTTGTGGTAGTTGTCAATATCGAAGACTATGAACATACACTTCTGTTTTTTTTCTTCTGTATTTTTTAAGTGAAAAGAGAGGTTTGTCATTTTGAGCGAAGCGAAAAATCTCGTTTTTCGTTCGCAAATCGTCATTCAACAACGAGATGCTTCACTACGTTCAGCATGACAAATGTGCTATCACTAAAAATAATACAGAAGGTTTTTTTTAGGTTGTCAAGTCTTGCGACATTGACAACTGAAAAAACTTGCCTGCCTACGCTGTGGTAGTTGTCAATATCGAAGACTATGAACATACACTTCTGTTTTTTCAGCTTGTCAAGTCTTGCGACATTGACAACTGAAAAAACTTGTCTTGCCTGCGTGGTAGGCAAGGCAAGTTTTTTGCCTATTTTTCATAGTTTAAATATAAGCGAAATATAGCAGGTTTTCAGGTTTTTGGTGTTTTTTAAAGGATATAAAAAATACTTTTGCAAATTCTTGCTTTTGATACCTTTTTTGCGTTATATTTGTCCAATAAATTCTATAGTCTTTCAAAAAATAAAAAAATTAAAAACACTTTAAAAATCTTTATTTTTTAATCTAAAATAAAAAAAATGCGCTTAATTGCACTTTTAATAAACATTAAAACTCTTTTATAGAGTTTCTTTATTTTCATAAATATAGTCGGAAAAGACTATGGTTGGCGTTTATATGCAAGTGGTATAGGTTTATGCATATTTTTATTTTTTGTGATAGCAATATTACGAAATAATAAACCTGTTCCACGTTAGTTAAAATTGATACCCCGTTGGGTTTGCAACGCAAAATGCGAAGCATTTTTACTGCTAAGACAAAAAACCTTGCCTACATACTGTAGGTAAGGGGGCAATCGTTTTTAGAAAGTCAGGTTCTCGAACAATTTCTGTAGATGTAAGGCTGTAACCACATATTTTTAATTTGTTTGAAGGCTTAAAATGGCAGGCTCTCACAAAAATTGTCGGATAACCAACCAAATTTAATGATTATGAAAATACTTGTAGCTGAAGATAACAAACTTTTTGCTAACACTATCGAGCTTTTGATAGATGAATTAGACTATGAACTAATCGCCATTGTAGATAATGCTACTGAACTATTGCGTTTGCATACGGCTACTTCTCCTGACTTGTTGTTGCTCGATATACAGCTTATAGGCACGCGAGACGGAATAGATATTGCTACACAAATTACTAATTCGGATAACTCTGTGCCTATTATCTTTATGACTTCTTTCAAAGATAAGGAAACATTTGATAGGGCAAAAGTAGTTAATCCCTTTGCATTTCTTGTGAAGCCATTTGATGCTGTATTATTGCAACGTACTATTGAGCTTGCCGTCTATAAATACGAGCAAATCAAGGGAGTAGAAGCAGAGTTTGTGAGTTCGGAAAAAGGTTTGATAGTAGAGGAAAGTATTTTTATCAAAGTAGGAAATTATTTACAAAAAGTATTGATAGAAGATATTACGTACATAGTTGTATTGATTAAACAAACACAAATACACACAAATGTTGCTCAAGTATATGATTTGCGTATGTCATTGAAGGATATTTATGCGAAATTGCCTATTAGTACATTCATTCAAATCAATCGGAACACTCTTATAAATGCTGTTTATATTACGCAGATTGATTTGCAAGAAAACCGCCTCATGGTTTTTAATAGTTGGCTTCCTATCAGTCGTAAGTATAAAGAATATGTCTTGAGTAGGCTAAATACACTGTAATAGCCTGCTTTCGAAAGTCTTTCGCACCTCATTTTGTGCGTCTATTCTCTGTTTATCGAGGACATCAAACAGGGAGATGGGCGTTTTCCAATCACTTTTACGCTTTCGTAAGCTTCCCACAACTAAAATCGCAGGGTAGTATATCAAGCAAAATTTATATCGTAGGCAAGAAGTAGGCTTGTCAAGGTCTAAAAATCCAAGCCTAAAAAACTCTTTTTTAAAATTTTTGCGGAATCACATTTTTTAGTTATTATTGCGTCTATATAAGGCTTCAACCGTATGCACTATATCAACACAATACTGTTTTCTGCAATTTTCATGTTTGTGTATGGTGCTTGTTTTGGGCAAATACCACAAACGGAAGAGGAAATGTTTGTTTTATTGCAAAAAACACGTATAGACACCCTCAAGGTTCGTATCATGAGCAATTTTGCTTGGAGCGTGCGTTCGAGCTTGCCTGATAAGTCATTTGTATATGCCCAAAAAGCCCATAAATTTGCTCGCGAAATTAATGACATTAAAGGTATCATCAAGACGCTTAGTTTTATGGGCATTGCCATGCGCAATCTTGGCAATTATGGTATTGCAAGCAACTATTTAGAAGAGGCTTTGGAATTAGCCCAAAAACATAGCAGACAAGAGGAGGTTGGTTTTGGATACATAAACTTTGGCAATATCCTTTATTTGGAAGGGAAATATCAAGAGGCTCTTATTTATATAAATCGGGCTATTCCTATTGCCCGACACCTTAATCAAACACAAATGAAAGCGTATATTCATATAAATCTAGGGCGCATTCATCATAAATTGAAAAGAAATGAAGAGGCATTACATGATTTTGGAGAAGCGCTCACCTTGCGCAAAAAACTGAGAGATAGTATAGGCATTATTACGGTTCAATTTGAAATGAGCGAGTCTTATATATCCCAAAACAATTTTACAGAAGCAAAAAAAGTACTCACCAATATCATAACATCGAGCCGTAAATACAACGATTTTGGCGTTTTAGCAGGTGCTAATGACGCTTTGGCGCGTGTAGCACTCATACAATCACAGCCTACCCAAGCCCGCACATTCGCAGAGAACGGATTAAAATATGCCCTTCAAATCAAAGATAAATACCGTATAGTAGCTATTTATGCTACCCTTGCCTCCATCGAAACTGCCGAAAAGCGTTATGAACAAGCCTTAAAATACCAAACAAGTTATATTATTTACCAAGATAGCCTGCACCAAGAAACCTTGCACACACGTGCCGACCGATGGGAGTTTAGTTATGAGCTTCAACGAAAAGAAGCAGAAATTCAACGTGAAATGCTCGAAATTCACCGCAGAGATTTTTGGATGGCGTTATTGGCGGGTGCGTTATTGCTGGCTATAACTGTAGGCATATTCATTTATACACGCTATAAAGAACATCAAAAAACCAATAAAGAGTTTAAAATTATAAACGGGAATTTGAAAGAATCGCAAAACGAAGCAGAAAGTTATACACAAGAAGCGATGCAACTCAATGAAGTTTTGCATAAAAGTGTCGAGGCTTTGCGCGTAAGCGAAGACCAGCAAAAACGCCTTAACCAGATTTTGACAGATAAAAACAATACGCTACAAGAAATGAACCATGAGAAAGACAGCCTTATGGGTATCGTAGCACACGACTTAAAAGCACCCTTAAACCGCATAAGAGGCATCTTAGAGCTGTTAAACCTTTCGGGCGAGCTTAATCCTGATCAACATCAACTCATGCACATGGGGCATGATATTCTTAACAATGGCTCTAATCTTATCCGAGACCTCTTAGATATTACTTACTACGAACAAGGTGGGACAAAAATGCACTTGGAGAAATTTGATTGGGTTAATTTTATGAATGAACACCTCACAAGTTATATACAAGAAGCCCAAAAGAAAAATATTTTACTTCATTATACACCACCTGCCGAACCTATTGATAGTATTTCAGATGAAGATTGCCTTAGCCGTATCATAAGCAACTTGCTCTCAAATGCTATTAAATTCTCGCCAAAAAATAAGGGCATCTATGTAACCCTTGAAGCTATAGATTCCCAAATAATCATACAAATCAAAGATGAAGGGCCAGGTTTTACAGAAGATGACAAACGCAAATTATTTAATAAATTTGAAAAACTAAGCGCGAAACCTACAGCAGGTGAGGCTTCTTCAGGCTTGGGGCTTTCTATCATCAAGGTTTTAACCGAAAAACTAAAAGGCACTGTTTCTCTTGAAAGTGAGGCAGGCAAGGGGGCAACATTTATCCTAACATTTCCTATTACAGTCTAAATAAAAACAAAAATATGCAATTCGAAGGCACTGACCAATACATTGCTACCCGTGAACTCCAAATAGCCGTAAACGCTGCCATAACGCTCCAACGCCCACTCCTCATCAAAGGAGAACCAGGCACAGGCAAAACACTCCTCGCCTTTGAGGTAGCACGCGCTTTGAACAAGCCACTGCTTACTTGGCATATCAAATCTACTACCATAGCCCAGCAAGGACTATATGAATATGATGCGGTTTCGCGACTCCGCGACTCCCAATTAGGTGATGTTCGAGTGCAAAACATAGAAAACTATATCAAAAAGGGCAAACTTTGGGAAGCCTTTGAAGCCTCCGAGTCGCAAGTGCTGTTAATAGACGAGATAGATAAGGCAGATATCGAGTTCCCAAATGATTTATTATTAGAGCTTGACCGCATGGAATTTTATGTCTATGAACTTCAACGCACCATAAAAGCTGTACAACGCCCTATTATTATTATCACCTCCAATAATGAAAAGGAATTGCCTGATGCCTTTTTGCGCAGATGCTTCTTTTATTATATCACTTTCCCTGAGCCTGCTACTATGTTGGATATCATAAAGGTACATTATCCTACCCTTGCCGATGAACTCATAGACCGCGCTATGCAAGCTTTTTACAACTTGCGCGAAATAAAAGGGCTGAAGAAAAAACCATCAACAAGCGAACTCTTAGACTGGATACGCCTCTTAAATCACGCAAATGTTACGCCACAAGACATTGAAAAAGCAGATGTCGCCAAAGAACTTCCTCCGTATTGGGGAGCTTTACTGAAAAACGAACAGGACTACAATATAGCCGAACGTATGAGAAAGTTTGGACGGTAAAATAATAGTTATGGCAGGATTTACCAAAACCTGTCGTGTAGCCATGCTGTAAGAATTCCTTGTTAGTGCTAAAGGAACAAACGGATGCTTACAGCATGGCTCATTCTTAGACGGGTTTCCGCAATAACTTTCTAGGACTTTCGCTTTTCCCCCAATTTCATTGGGGGCTATTATAAATTTAACCCCACAAGGGGGTTATTTTGTGTAAAAAAGTGGTAAGAACCTCTTTAGAGGTTCAATTTATAATAGCCCCCAATAAAATTGGGGGAACTGAATAGGGTTAAAAAGACAAAAGCGAAAGTCCTAAACTCTCGAAGAGCCTTTTATTTCTATGCCTAAATAGCTATCTTACAGCATAATTTTACGACAATATGATAAAAAAACAGCTTGCCTATTTAGGCAAGCTGTATAATTTTGTAGTCGAGCAAGGATTCGAACCCTGACTAAAAGTACCAAAAACTTCTGTGCTACCGTTACACCATTCGACTGCGGTAAGAGATTTTTAAAATGTGCAATAAAAATTTGTAGTCGAGCAAGGATTCGAACCCTGACTAAAAGTACCAAAAACTTCTGTGCTACCGTTACACCATTCGACTATGGTTTTTATTCGTGGTGCAAAATTAGTGAATAATTTCTAAAATCCAAATTTTTTCTTTTTTTTTTTGAAAAATTTTGAAATGTTACCAAAAAACAGCAACTTTGGCAATTAAATAAAGGATAGACAGCTATGTTACTATTAAAAGAAGTGGGATTCTTAACTTTTCTCACGGGTATTGTTTCACCTGAGATATTTGTGCGATTGGCTTTGTGCGCTTTGCTTGCCATTCTCTTCTTGCAATCAGGCTTGGACAAAGTCTTTCAATGGAAGGGGAATTTGGATTGGTTAAAAGGACATTTTGCCAAAACCTTTTTGAAAGATACAGTGCCTATTATGTTGGGCGTTGTTACAGTACTGGAAGTATTGGCAGGCGTTTGTTGTGCAGTTGGTTTGGTAGAAACGTTGGTTTGGAAAACTACTACCTTTGCTTTATTGGGAGGCGAGCTTGCAACAGCTACCCTGATCATGTTGTTTTTTGGGCAACGTATAGCTCAAGACTATGCAGGCGCAGCAGGACTTGTACCATATTTCATTTTGAGCGTGTTAAGTATTATCTTGTTTGATATAAAAGCTAATTAGGCATTATTGTTGAATTATTGAATTGTTGTGTGTAACGCATATTTAGCACCTCTTATCTCCAATGGTTTCTACTCCTCTACTACGTTTTTGGCATGCACTCAATACGCTAAAAAGCCGCTTGACTTTTATTGTCATAGGTTTGTTAGGGCTTATGTTGCTTTTGGCATGGTTGAATTATCGCCAAATCAACGCCATAACTGACAAAAAAAATAATATGGAAGCAGGTGCCTACCACGCGCTTGGCTTCTTGGTAGAGTTGCAAGCCTCCGTTCAGCAGTCCATGCATCATTGGCAGGATCAGTTTTTAGAGCCTGAAGCTGATATTGATAACATACGCCGAAACGTTTGGCAGAATGAAATTACAACCACTTTAGACTCCCTTGAACGCTACAAACCACAGTGGGGACAGAACGCCTTAAGGAAGAAATTTGAGTTTTTGCGCCTAAACCTCCGCAAGTTTCAGCGTATTCAAGATGATGTGGTAAAAGTATTGAGAGAAGAAATAGACACCAAAATTATCAATCCAGATATTTCAGCCTTCCGTTTATACCAACAACGTGGCAAAACTTTGTATGGTACGGTTCGAGTGAATATGAATGAGATGCACAACCTTCTCAACCAATTTTATGCTGAAGAGCGTGATAATTTTAAGGGGAGTTATGCCTATACGTGGTTTTTGACCGCCTTCTCAGGGTTTATAGCTTTGTTCTTAGGCATTATTTCAACGATTGCACTCGCAAGTAGAATTTCAAACAGGGCAAATGCTTTGGCAAGCTATACCAAAATGCTATCAGATGGCAACTTGCCTAAAGACATTGTGTTTGCCAATGATGAAACGGGGGGCGTTTCCACTAATTTACAACATTTGACCAATCAACTTAAACAACTCAAAGAGTTTGCAGAAAAAATAAAAATAGGCGAGTTCTCGCAAGAAGCCCCCCTCTTTCATGAACACAGCGAGTTAGGTGTGGCATTGCGCGATATGTACAAAGGGTTGAACGAGATTGCCATTCGCGACATTGAACGTAATCGCACCAATGAGGGTATAGCCTTGTTTAGCAGTTTATTGCGCGAATATGCAGATTCACAAACCCTATATGATAATCTTATCAAAAATTTAGTAAAGTACCTGCAAGCCAATCAAGGAGGTATTTTTATTTTGCAAGAAATTAATGGTAAAGAGGAAGTATTAGAATTAAAATCTGTTTATGCCTACGACCGCAAACGTTTTGTAGAAAAGCAAATCAAGCGTGGACAAGGTTTAATAGGGCAAATTTGGCTTGAGAAAGAGCCTGTTTATATGCCACAAGTGGCTGAAAATTATACGCAAATTGTGTCTGGACTGGGTGGTGCTACTCCACGAGCAGTTTTGCTTATGCCTATGATAAACAACGAAGGGCAGGTATTAGGTGTATTGGAAATAGCCTCGTTGCAATATTTTGCACAATATGAGATAGATTTTGTACGAAGCGTAGGCGAGATGATTGTATCAGCCATCGCCTCTATCAAAGGCAATGAACGTACACAAATGTTGCTACAAGAAGCGCAAAGAATCAGCGACAAAGTGCAAATGCAAGAGGAAAGCACCAAACAAGAAATGCAAAGCCTACAAAATGCACGCCAACAAATGTTTGTGCAAAATCAACTGTTGCAAAATAGATTTCAAGACTTTGACAAGAGTTTGGCTATCCTAGAGCTAGATAACAAAGGCGTAATATTTCGCGCTAATGAACTTATGCTCGATACAATCGGCTATGAAGAAGAGGCTATATTTAACGAAAACTTATCTAAACTTATAGGGGAAAAAGCATTCCAAAGTACCGCATTCCAACACTTATGGCAAAATATACTTGAGGGCATCTCACAAAACCAACAGATGAGTTTTTACCCTTTGAGCGGGCAACCACTTTCATTTTGGGTGCATTTTGTGCCATTACGCAACGAAAAAGATATTGTAACACACGTGGTAATGATAGCCACTGATATTACAAGCACACAAACTGCTTTAGACAAGGCACAGACACGCTGGAATGCTATCAAGCAAGTATTTTATTACATTGAATTTACGCCCTTTGGTATTATTCAAGAAGCAAACCAACCCTATTAGAAAATGATAGGACGTACTTTAGGGCAAATTCGCAACCAGCCACATAGTATTTTATTGCCTACCAGTAGTACGCAAAGTCCTCACAATCAAGAATTTTGGCACGAAATATCGCAAGGGAAGGCACAAATAGGCAATTACTACCATCTTACAAGTAAAGCCGAACAGGTGCAATTATTTGGCGTGTACTACCCTATTTTTAATGCCCAAAAACAAATTGCAAGTGTTATATTCTTAGCTCAACCCCTCACACAAGAAGTACTGGCTGTGTAAATCTTGTGCAGTAGGCAAGTTTTAAACTTGCCTACCCAACCCAAAATAACAAATCATAAAATTAAAAAAACTCATGCCCACCTTATATCGAATTATATTATTACTCTTTTTATTCGGATTTACCTCAAACCTATACGCCCAACTTCAAGAGGCACTAGTAAAGGCAAATGAATTAAAAGATAGCAACCCTGCAGAAGCTAAAAAACAAGCTGAAAAAGCAGAGACATTGGCGAAAAAAGGCATGAACGAGCGTGGATTGGCTGATGCCTATAGTATTTTGGGCTACCTACAAGGCTTACACTTCGATAGACCTGACCTTGCCTACGATGCCCACGAAAAAGCCTATACGCGATACAAAAAACTGCACACAGGCGGTTATTTGGATAACGACTCCTTCTATTATTTCTTGAACGAAGAGGCTATCCCAACCTATAAACACGTCAAGGGCGTAGAATCTACCAAAAAACGCTACCGTAAAGCTATTCAAAATTATGAAACATTAAACGCAAAATTTGCCATCGATCTTGC